>NZ_VIRS01000003.1:300000-471119 GCF_006912135.1 Cryptosporangium phraense
GCGGACCTCGGCCGATCGCTCGGCCTGCACCGCGGCCTCGAGCTGCGCGACCCACAGCTGCCGGTGCGTGGTGAACGTCGCGATCAGGGCCTGCCACCGCTCCTCGGCGGTGCCGTCCGGCGTCCGGGCGGCCAGCTCCGCCGACAGCTCCTCGACCGCGTCCACGAGCGCGATCGTGAGCAGTGCGTCCTTGGAGCCGAAGTGGTAACCGATCGCCGCGTGGTTGACTCCGGCCGCCGCCGCGATGTCCCGGACCGTCGTGCGGGCCCAGCCGCGCTCGATCAGGCCGCCGGTCCGGCGCTCGCCTGCTACTTGTCCCGGGCCGGTTACTCCGTGACGGTGGTCGAGCGCGCGGCCGCGCTGCGCGACAGCGGCTACGCGGTCGACTTCCGCGGCGACGCGGTGTCCGTGCTCGCCGAGCTCGGCATCCTCGACGAGGTCCGCGGGCACCGGACCGGGATGCGCGGCACCACCCTCGTCGACGACGACGGCGTCGCGGTGGACCAGTGGGGCCCGGACGTCTTCGGCGGCGACCTCGAGGTACCGAAACGAGCCCTGACCGCGATCCTGCACCGGCTCACCGCCGACACTGTCACCTACATCTTCGGCGACACGATCACCGCGCTGCGGCAGCAGGAATCGGGCGTCGCGGTCGAGTTCGCGCACCGCCCGCCGAGCAAGTTCGACCTGGTCGTCGGCGCCGACGGGATGTACTCCGCGGTCCGGGCGCTGGCGTTCGGTCCGCACGAGCGGTTCCTCCGCCACCTCGGCATGTCCGGCGCCGGCTTCAGCACCGCGAACTTCCTCGGCCTCGACCACACCGGACTGCTCCAGCCGTCCGGGACCACGGCGGTCTACCTGTTCGGCGGTGACCCGGACGACCGGCTCACGGTCAGCCTCTCGTTCGCCACCGAGTCGCCCGAGCTCGACCGGCGTGACCGGCGCGCGCAGGAGGACGCGGTCCGGTCCGCGTTCGCCGGACGCGGCTGGGAGATCCCCCGGCTGCTCGACGCTATGTCACGGGCCGACGACTACTACTTCGCGTCGACCGGCCAGGTCGAGGTCGACCAGTGGCACCGCGGCCGCGTCGTCCTGGTCGGCGACGCCGGGTACTGCGCCGCCCCGACCAGCGGTTCGGGCACCTCGCAGGCCCTGATCGGGGCCCGGACCCTGGCCCGCGCGCTGGCCGGATCCGGCTACGAGGACGCGTTCACGGCGTACGAGCGGCAGTTACGGCCCTTCGTCGCCCAGAACCAGGCGGCCGGCCGCGCTGCGGCGTCGATGTTCGGGGGCGGGACCGTCGGCGCGCCGTGAGCGGGGGCGGGCCGTAGTGTCAGGGCCGTGAGTGCGACCTTCGCCCCGGGCGGCCCGGCCCGACGCCCGGTCACCGGGCCGGTGCGCCCGCTCCGCGCGCAGCAGATCGACTTCGGCGCGATCCGGGCCGAGCTCGGCACCCCACCCGACTTCACGCCCGAGGCACTGGCCGAGGCGGCCGCCCCGCCGGCGGCCCACGACCGGATCGACCTGACGAGCGTCCCGTTCGTCACCGTCGACCCGCCCGGCTCCAAGGACCTCGACCAGGCCCTGCACCTGGTCCGCGACGGCGACGGCTTCCTGCTGCGCTACGCGATCGCCGACGTCGCCGCGTTCGTCCGGCCGGGCGGCGCGCTGGAGCGCGAGACCCTCGCCCGCGGCGTCACGCTCTACCTGCCCGACGGCCGCATCCCCCTGCACCCGACCGTCCTGTCGGAGGGTGCGGCCAGCCTCCTGCCGGGCGAGACCCGGCCCGCCGTCGTCTGGACCGTCCATCTCGACGCGGACGCCACCCCGCTGGACGTCCGGGTCGAGCGCGCCACCGTCCGGAGCATCGCGCAGCTGTCCTATCCGGAGGTGGACGCGGGCACCTGCCCGGAGGCGCTGTCCGGGCTGGCCGCGTTCGGCGCGGTGCGGGGGGCGAAGCAGATCGAGCGCGGTGGCATCGACCTCGACGTCCCCGAGCAGGAGGTCGAGCGCACCGAGGACGGCGGCTGGAATCTCGTGCTCCGGGCCCAGACCGTCGCCGAGAAGGCGAACGCCCAGGTCTCGCTGCTGACCGGCGAGTGCGCGGCCACGCTGATGCTCGGCGCGGGCGTCGGCCTGCTGCGGACGCTCCCGCCGGCCGCCCCGGAGGACGTCGACCGGCTCCGTGCGGTGGCGCCCGGGCTCGGCGTCGACTGGCCCGACGGGGCGACGCCGGGGCAGGTCGTCGCGACGCTCGACCCGACCGACCCGCGGGCGGCCGCGTTCCTCGACGTCGCGGCGACGCTGCTGCGCGGGGCCGGCTACACCGCGTTCACCGACGGACCGCCCGCGCAGGCGTTCCACGCCGGGGTCGGGGCCCCGTACGCGCACGTCACGGCCCCGCTGCGCCGGCTGGCCGACCGGTACGCGACCGAGGTCTGCCTGGCCGTGTTCACCGGCGCGCCGGTGCCGCCCTGGGTGCTCGCCGCGCTGCCCGAGTTGCCGGCCACGATGGCGTCGGCCACCCGTCGGGCCAACGAGTTCGACCGGGCCGTCGTCGACCTGACCGAGGCCGTCCTCCTCGCCGACCGGGTCGGCGAGGAGTTCGACGCGGCGGTCGTGGACGTCGCGGGCGAGGGCAAGGGCGGCACGGTCGCGCTCGACGACCCGCCGGTGCGGGCCCGCTGCGCCGGTCCCGGGCTCCACGCCGGCGAGCGGCTCCGCGTCCGACTGATCGAAGCGGAGCCGACGACGCGACGGGTCAGGTTCCAGCCGGCCTAGGCCGGCCTACAGGCCCTGGGCGCGCAACCAGGCGAGAGCCGACTCGGCGACCTGGCGCCAGCCGTGGTCGAGGGTCAGCGAGTGACCGCGGTCGTCGAACTGGATGTAGTCGGTGACCGCGTTGGACTTCCGGTAGAGCTTCGCCTCGGCCTTGACCACCGACTCCGGCACCGTGTGGTCCTTGCCGCCGGCGATGAGCAGCAGCGGGCCGCGGTCCTCGTTCTTCGTGTCGACGGCGGCCGGCGAGTGCGGCACGAAGTTCGCGGTCGCGGCCTCGAACAGCGGCTTGCCCGGCGACGGGATCGCCCACTGCTTGTACAGCTCGGCCGACTCCTCCTCCGGGATCGCGTTGCCGAACCCGTAGTGGAACTCCTCCGGGGTGAGCGCGACCGCCCGGTGGTTGTTGGCCGGGTTCTTCAGCGCGACCGACGCGACCCGCAGCGCCGAGAACGGCAGGTTGAGGACGCCCTTGATCGGGGCCGCGTCGATCGCGACGGCGGCGTTGGCCAGGTTGCGGCCCAGCAGGTTCTGGACGAGCAGGCCGCCGAAGGAGTGTCCGACCAGGACCGGCTGCACCGGCAGCGCCTCGGCGATCGCCGCGTAGTGGTTGGCGACGTCCTCGATGCCGTGGTTGGCGACCGCGTCCGGGTTCGCGTTGGCCTCGGCGACCGTGTCGGGCTCGCCGGGCCAGCCGGGGGCGATCGGGTCGTAGCCGTTCTCCCGGAACAGCTCGACCCAGGGGGCCCAGCTCGTCGCGTGCAACCAGAGTCCGTGGATGAAGATGACCGGGGTTCCCGCCATGACGACCTCTCTCGCCGGTGTTTGCGACCGCTCGACGCGGTCTGCACCGATGAAGTATCGATTGAGAGCGGTTACAGCGGGGTGCGTTCGAGGAACTGATGCCAGACGGATTCGTCTCCGTGAATTTCGGTGGCCGGCCGTCGTCCGGTGATCGCCAACAACAATTCGGACGCCGGGCCGCGCAGCGCCGTCGTGCTCTTGACGTGCTCGGGGACGCAGGTGACGCCGTCCGGTCCGCCGCGCAGCGTCCACTCGGCGTCGGTGTCGGTGGCGTGCAGGTGCAGGCTGACGCCGGGCTCGATCGAGTCGGAGCCGCGCTGGCCGGGGCCGGTCTCGGCGACGATGAGGTCGATCCACTCGGAGATGGCGTCGGCGGCGAGGCCGGGCGCGAGCTCGTACGGGGTGTCCAGCGCGATCGCGACGTCGGCGCGGTGGACGGTGGTCTCGTGCAGGCGGCGGCGGATCCACCAGCCGGCGGGCTTCGGGCCGAGGAACGTCCAGACCGGGGTTCGGGGGCCGGTGGCCTCGACGGCGGCGAGCAGGGCCCTACCGCTGTCGCGGAGCCAGCCGAGGGCGCCGGGCTCGTCGGCCGGGGGCTTGCCGCCCTCGACCTGGCGGGGGTCGAGGGCCTCGTCGCGCCGTTCGCGGACGATCTGGGCCGCCCAGCGGTGGCCGCGGCCGAGGTGGCGCAGGAGTTGGTTGAGCGTCCAGCCCGGGCAGGTCGGGACCGGGGCCGACCAGTCGTGCCCGGCGAGCTGATCGGCGAACAGCCGGTCCTGCTCGACGAGCGCCATGGCGTAGTCGATCGCGTGCTGGGGCGGGTGGCCGCCGGGTTCCGGCATGGCCGCACTCTAGAGCGCGCGGAGGGCGTGGTCGAGGGTGGAGAACACGGTGGTGTCGCCGCCTTCCCAGGCCGGGGTGGGGTCGGGCCGGCCGGGCGCGGGGGAGTAGAGCCACCAGAGCGTGTTCCAGGGGTCGAGCAGGCGGCCGAGCGTGGTCTGCCCGTAGAACGGCGTGGGCGGGGTGATCGTGGTGGCTCCGTGGGCCTCGGCCCGGCGCTGCACCTCGGCCACGTCGGTGACCCAGACCTGGAGGAGCGCCGGGCGGGCCGGCCAGCCGTCGAGGCGGTCGGCGACCATGACGTCGACGGTGCCGAGGCGCAGCTGGGCGTGGATGAGTTTCCCGTCGGGCATCGGGGTGCGGGCTTCGGCCGTCTCCTCGACGCCGAACACGTCGGCGACGAAGCGCACGAACCCGGCCGCGTCGTCGACGATGACGAACGGGTTGACGACGGCGCCTCCGGAGGGGACCTGGCCGGGAGGAAGCAGGATGTCCATGGAGCCCATGCTGCCGGACCTTCCGGCCAGTTCCTGACCTGAATCGGCGGGGTCGTTGAGTCGCTAGTGGATGAAGTGGCGATGATTCGGCAGAATCTGTCCTACTTGGCAGCGGACAGAGCGGGCATTCGTCGTGATCATCGATCGGACTCAGCTGGTAGCCGCGTTACCGCAGTACGACGTGGGGGAGCCGCTCGGGCGCGGTGCCCACGGGTTCGTGTTCACGGCTCGGCACCGGCGGCTCGGGTCTTCCCACGCGGTGAAGACCGTGATGATCGCCGAGACCGACGCACCGTCGGCGTCGCGCCGGTTCCTCACCGAGGCGCGCGTGATGACGGCGCTCGACCATCCCCACATCGTCCGCGTGAACGAGTACGCCGAGCACGGATCGACGTTGCTGCTGGTGATGGAGCACCTCGGCGGGGGGACGCTGAACGCCCGGATGGGCGGGCCGGTGGCGCCGGAGGTCGCGTCGGCGTGGATGCTCGCGGTCGCCGAGGCGCTCGCCGTGGCGCACCGGCAGGGGGTGGTGCACCGGGACATCAAACCGGCGAACCTGCTGTTCACGACCGATGGCGTGCTGAAGGTCGGGGACTTCGGGATCGCGAAGCTGTTCGCGGGCTCGGACGCGTCGGCGAGCGCGGACATCGTCGGAACCCCGCGGTACATCGCGCCGGAGCAGATCGCGGGCGGCCGGATCGGGCCGCCTACCGACCTGTACGCGCTGGGCATGACGTTCTACGAGCTGCTGGCCGGCCACCCGCCGTTCCCGCCGGACCTGAACATGCCCGGGCTGCTGCATCATCACCTGTCGGTGGCGCCGAGGCCGCTGGACGGGGTGCCGCCGTCGCTGGCCGCGCTGGTGCTCGGGTTGTTGGCGAAGGATCCGGCCGATCGGCCACAGAGTGCGCGCGAGTTCGCCGAGGCGCTGGTCGCTGCGGCCGACCGGGATCTCGGTCACGACTGGATCGCCCGCTCCGGGGTGCCGCTCCGGATCGACGGCGCGCTGCTGCACCGGGAGCCGTCCGCGCCCCGATGGACCCCGCCGGCCGCGGCAGGAGGCCCGCCCGGCGCCCCCGCCGCCGGCGGTCCGCCCGGTGCCCCCGCCGCCTTCGGCGCGCAAGGCGCCCCCGGCGCGCAAGGTGGCCAAGGCGCCCCCGGCGCGCAAGGCGTGCATGGCCCGGACGGCGCGGCCGGCGGGCAAGGCGGGCATAGCGGGCACAGCGGGCACGGCGCGCACGGTGCGCCCAGCGGGCATGGTGGGCCGGGTGGTTCGGCGGGACGGTCCGACGGCGGGGACAGCGACTCGCTGCGGTCGTGGAACGCGCCCCGCGGCCGGCGGCGGCCCGCGCTGATCGTGGCGCTGGCCGCGCTCGGGGTGCTGGTCGTCACCGCGGTCGCGGTACTGGTCAGCCACCGCCTGAACTCCGGCGACCCGGCCGTGGCCACGTCGAAACCCCCGAGCGCCTCCGCCCCGGCCGCACCCGCCGCAGCCGCTCCGGGAACCCAGCGCGCCACCGACGTCCTCACGTTCCGCACCGGCGACGTCGCCGGTCACCTCGCGGTCAACGCGGCCGCCACCGAGGTCGCGTACATCCAGGTCGCCGGCCAGACCTACGTCCGCTCCACGAAGCCCGACGCGAAGCCGGTCGGCCCGCTCGGCGGCGCGGATTCGCTCTTCTACGACGTCGCCTTCGTCGCGAACCCGGACCAGCCGCTCTACGGCGACACGGATCCGCTGCTGACCGGCGGATCCTTCGGCGACCTCGAGCAGTGGGATCCGAAGACCGGCCGCGAGGCCGAGGCGTCGGAGACCGCGAGCCGAGGCAGCGGCGAGGTGTTCGCGGTCGCGTTCTCCGGCGACGGCGCCACGATGGCCGGCGCGGACGACGACGGCGAGCTCTGGGTCTACAGCTCGGTCACCGGCATCCCCGACGGCGGGTCGATGCGCGCCCCGGAGAACTCGACGCCGTCGGCGGTCGCGATCTCGCCCAACGGGAACCTGGTCGCCACCGCCGGCGACTTCGGGGTGCAGATCTGGGACGTCCGGGCCCACACGCTGGCGAAGTCGATCCCCAACTGGAAGGGGCGCGAGCTCGTCACCGACGTCGCGTTCAGCGCGGACGGCACCCGCCTCGCCGCCGGTTCGGTCGCCCACGGAGTCCGGCTGTACGACCCGACGACCGGTAAGCGGCTCGGCGCGACGATCGACCCCGGCTCGGACGGCGACGCGCTCGCGCTCGGCTTCGACGCCGACTCCACCGCGCTCGTGACCTACGCCGCGAACACCGTCCGCTGGTGGGGTATCGACGACGCGAAGCAGCTCGGCCGGACCCTGGACCTGCACACCGCCGCGGCCGTGAAGTCGGTCGCGTTCAACAGCCGGTGCACCGCGCTGGCCCTCGGCCTCACCGACGGCACGGTCCACCTGTGGAAGCTCGCTTGACGCCTACGGCGACCGCTGCAACGGTGTAATCATGGCGACGCTCTTCGAGCACGCGGGCGGCGAGCCGGCCCTACGACGATTCGTCGAGATCTTCTACGGCAGCGTGCTGGCCGACCCGGTCCTCCAGCCGCTGTTCGGCCGGGGCAAGCCCGAGCACGTCGACGCGCTGACCGCGTTCGACGCCGAGACCTTCGGTGGGCCCGACCGGTTCACCCGTGATCTCGGCGGGTTCCCCGGTCTCATCGACGCGCACCGCAACCTGCACATCACCGAGCCGCAGCGGCAGCGGTTCGTCGAGCTGTACCTGGCCGCGGCCGACGCCGCCGAGCTCCCCGCCGACGACCGGTTCCGGGCGTCGCTCGAGTCGCATGTGGAGTTCGGGTCCCGGGTGGCGATGCAGAACTCGAACGCCCGCACCGACGACGAGCTGCACCCGCTGAGGGAAGTTCCCCGATGGACGTGGGAGGACGAAGCTCAGTCGTAGTCTGGTCGTGGCGGCCGGCGGGCGGCCGGGAGGTCGGGATGAGCACGACGAGCGCGGTGGCGGCGGGGTTGGTTCTGGCGGCGGCCGGAGCGTTGGTCTGGATCGTCGCCGGGCTCGGGGCTCGCCGGAGACTTCGCCGGCAGGGCTTCGTCGGGATCCGGCTCCCGGTGACGATGAAGTCCGACGACGCCTGGGCCGCGGCGCACGTCGCCGCCGCGCCGATGCTCCGGATCGGGGCCGCGGCGGCGATCCTGGGCGGCCTCGGTGGGGTGGTCGCGGGGGCCGTCGGTGCCGGCACCGTTGCTCAGGGGCTGTTCTGGGTCGGGACCGCGGGGCTGGTCGGGTGGGTGATCGCCGCGACGGTTCCGGCCGTGCGGGCCGCCCGCCGCGAGCCATGACCGAGCGGCCGATCCTCGCGTCCGGCCGGGACGCCGACGTGTACGCGCTGGACGATCGGCGGGTGCTGCGCCGGTACCGCCGGGGTGGTGACGTCGCCGCCGAGGCGGCGCTGATGCGGTCCCTGCACGCGGCCGGGTTCCCGGTGCCCGAGGTCTTCGCGGCCGCGGGCCCGGACCTGATCCTGCGACGCGTCGACGGCCCGACGATGTTCCGCGCGACGGCCGAGGGCACGCTGGCTCCGGACGCGGCCGCCCAGGTTCTCGCCGACCTGCACGAGCGCCTGCACGCGCTCCCGCTCGGCGTCGTCCACCTGGACCTGCATCCGGAGAACGTGCTGCTCGGAGCGGACGGCCCGGTGCTGATCGACTGGCGGAACGCCCGTACCGGGCCGCCCGATCTGGACACCGCGCTGACCGCGGTCATCCTCGCGCAGGTCGCGATCGAGCCCGGGCACCCGCTGGCCGGAGCGGCGGCGGCCACGCTCACCGCGTTCCTCCGGTGCGCGCCCGGCGCGCTGCTCGCGGGCCTGGACGACGCGCTCGCGCGCCGCCACGACGACCGCGGGATCACTCCGGCCGAACGCGCCCGCCTGCCGGAAGCCGCCGCGTTGATTCGCGGTCGAGCCTGACCCCGGCGTCTGCGCAGGGCCGGCCCGGCCCGGCCCGCGGGCGGCGGGCCGGGGTGCCGCCTCGGTGTTCCAGGATCAGGCGGGCAGCGGGGTGCCGGTGAGGTCGGCGCAGTAGGCGAGCAGCGCGTCCTCGTCGGTCGGCCCCGTGGGCGTGGCGCTGTGCGGCTCGCGATGGTAGAAGTACCGGCCGGTGACCGACGGCCCGGCCACCGCCAGCCAGGCCTGGGTCTCCGCGCCCTGGGCGAGGTCGTCCGGCGCGCCGCGGCCGCCCATCCGGGTCGGGACCCAGCCCGGGTCGACGGCGTTCGCCGGGACGTCCGGCCAGTGGCGCGCGACCGCGCGGGCCAGCATCAGGTCGTAGAGCTTGCTCTCGGAGTAGGCCCGGGAGCCGTTCCAGTGCCGGTCGGTCCACTGCGGATCGACGAGGTCGGCGCGGCCGCCCCGGTGCATCCCCGAGCTGAGGTAGACCAGCCGGTCGGGGCGGGTGATCAGCGCGGTGAGCAGGTACGGCGCCAGGACGTTGACCGCGAAGACGTGCGCGAGCGCGTCGGTGGTCTCGATCCGGCGGGGTTCCTGGTACCCGACCGCGACGTTGTGGATCACGGCGTCGTGCCGGCCCAGCGCGTTGACCTGCGCGGCGACCGATCGGGTGGCGGCGACGGACGACACGTCGCCGACGACGACCGCGTCGGCGTCCGGGAGGGCCTTGCGGGCGTCGTCGGCCCGGTCGTCGGTGCGGGCGTGCAGCGTGACCCGGTGGCCCTGGTCGACGAGGAGCCGGCCGGCCAGCAGCCCTAGCCCGTCCGACGATCCGGTGATGAAGATGCGCGACATGCTCCTACTCTGCCCCGTCTGCTGCTACGGCGGCGGCCTCCGCAGCGGCGGCGAGGTCGGTCGCGTGCTGGAGGGCGTCGGCGGCTCGGGTGGCCTGGTCCGGGTCGAGGGGGACGGCCCGGGCCCGGGCCAGGGCCGCCGTGGCGGTGGCGTGGTCCTCGAGCGTCAACGCGAGCTCCGCGCGGTAGACCAGCACCTCGACGAGCGCGACCGGATGGTCCTCGGCGGTCGGCCGGCGCAGTGCCGTGTCGAGGATCCGCGCGGCCTGCGCGGTATCGCCCCGGGAGTCGCCCTGCACGACCGCGTTGGCCAACGCGGTGGACAGCCGCCCACGCGGCTCGGGCTCGGGCGGGCTCCCTAGCGGCTTACGGGTGATCCGGATCCAGTTGCCGCCGGGGTCGATCACGCTGAAGCCGCTCACGCCGTCGGCGTTCGCCCGCGCCCGCGGACGGGTCATCCTCGGAGTGCCCGACACCAGCACTTTGCCGTACGCGGCCCGCATCCCGTCCGCGAACGCCCGGTGCATCCCTTCGAGATCGGACGTCAGGACCAGGCACGACCCGTACGACGCGGCCGGGTCGAACCCGGCCAGCTCGAAGAAGTCGTCGGGCTGGCCGGACCGTTCGGACGAGTCACCCGGGCCAGCGGATCGCGTCCAGAAAGGTCTCGACCGCCACCACGATCCGGGCCAGCACCTCCACGGACGCGGTCAGCGGGCCCGGGACGTAGAGCCCGTGATCGGCGTCCGGGATCTCCAGGACGTGCGGCGTCAGCCGCCGGGCCGCCGGACCGTCCCAGACGCGGTCGCCGGTGCCCCCGATCAGCAGGAACGGCGCGGTCGCGGCGGCCAGGGCCGACACCGCCCAGGGCTCGGTCAGCAACGGCGTCAGCCACACCGCCGGCAGCCCCCGCTCGGCCGCCAGCGGCGCGGCCAGCGACCCGAGCGACTTCCCGATCAGCAGCGGCGTCCCGTCGACGGAGTCCAGCAGCCCGGCGACCTCGCCGCGCACCCATTCGACCCGCTCGGCCCCGAGCGAGACCGGCGGCGATCCGGCCCACGAGTGCCGGTGCACGGTCGCCCCCCGCCGCGCCGCGACGTCGCCCGCGTACATCAACGTCGGCGCGCCGGGCCCGAACAACCGCCCCGGGATCACCACCGCGTCCGCCACGCGGCCGACGCTACGCCCGCCACCTAGGGTGGCCCCCATGACCGCGGAGATTTGGACGCTCACCGGACCGGCGCGGTACGACGCCTACCTGGCGCTGATGGAGCCGACGTCCTGGGACCCGGACGCGTGGGACGAGGTCGTCGCCCACCTCGACGACCCCGACCACCACAACCGCTCGCTCGCCGCCCAGTGGCTGTGCAATCTGGCCTCGCAGGACGCGAGCGGCCGGATCGAAACCGATCTCGACGCGCTGATGGCGGTCACCCGGGATCCGAGATTCGTCACCGCCCGGCACGCCCTGCAGTCGCTCTGGAAGATCGGCCTCGGCGGCGCCGGGCAACGCCGGCTGATCCTCGAGCGGATCGACGGTCGCTTCCGGGAGAGCGCCGGGGAGAAGAACGGCACGCTGATCCGCAGCGACCTCGTCGAGAGCCTCCGCCGCCTGTTCGACGCCACCGCCGACCCGGACGTCGAGGCCACCGCCCGGGCCCTCGTCGAGTGCGAGCCCGACCCCAAGTACCAGCGCAAACTCCGGAAGCTGCTAGAAGTCGGTCGACGCGGCTAGGCCTTGCTGGGCGCGCAGCGCGGTGAGGCGGTCAGGGCCACTCTCGCCCCGGCTATCGTCGAAGATCGTGGCCGCGAACAGCACCACCACCCACCTGCACCCCGCGTACGTCCACGGGCGCCACCTCGACGCGCTCGCGGCCAACCCGATGGCCCGGGCGCGCTCCCGGTCCGCCGAGGCGCTCGCCCACCTGGCCACGGTCGCGGTATGACCTGGCCCGAGCGCGCGGCCGCCGCGCACGCGGTGCTGCTGCACCGCTTCGGCCGCCGCGGCGGCCTCTTCCGGCTCTCCGACCCGCCGTTGCCCGGCGACCGGTGGCGCCTCGGCTACTGGTGGCAGGCCCAGGCTCTGGACGCTCTGGTGGACGCCCAGCAGCGCGCGCCGTCCGCGGCCGGGACGCATCGGATCCGGGCGTTCGTGGCCGCCCTGTACGCGGTGCGCGGCGGCCGTCTGGTCAACGACTACTACGACGACGTGGCCTGGATGGCGCTCGCGCTGTTACGCGCCGGCCACCCCCGCACGGCCCGTCGGCTGTGGCGGCACCTGCAGTCCGGCTGGAGCGACGTCCACGGCGGCGGTATCTGCTGGTCACGCGGGCAGCCGGACTACAAGAACGTGCCGGCCAACGGCCCGTGCGCGATCCTGGCCGCCCGGCTGTACCGCCACGACGGCGACCCGGCCGACCTCGACTGGGCCCGCCGGATCGTCGCCTGGATCGACGACACGCTGGTCGACCACCGCACCGGCCTGGTCGCCGACGGCATCGGCCGCCGGGGCGACGACCATATCGACGCCGACTGGCTGTTCACCTACACCCACGGCGTGGTGATCGGCGCCCACGACGAGCTGTTCGCGCTCACCGGCGACGCCCACCACGCCGAGCGGGCCGCGGCCACCGTCCGCGCGGTCGAGACGCACCTGGCCCCGGACGGGATCCTCCCCGACGAGGGGGACGGCGACGGGGCGATGTTCCGCGGAATCCTGGCCCGCTACCTCGCCCCGCGCGAACTGCCTCTGTTGCGACGTTCCGCGGAACAGACCTGGGCGCACCGGGACACCGAGGGCCGGTTCGGCCCGACCCTGGCCGCGCACCTGTCCGGGCTGTCCCTCTGTGAACAGCTGGCCCGGTTCTCCCAAAATTCACAGCCCCCTGGCGCCCACCGCCCGTAAACCCAGGTTACGGTCACGGAGGCTTTAACGATCCAGGAGGCACCAATGGGCACAATCACCACCGACGACGGTACCGAGATCTTCTTCAAGGACTGGGGCACCGGGCAGCCGATCGTCTTCAGCCACGGCTGGCCGCTGTCGTCCGACGACTGGGACGCCCAGCTCATGTTCTTCCTGTCGCACGGCTACCGGGTCATCGCCCACGACCGGCGCGGCCACGGACGCTCGACGCAGACCAGCGACGGCCACGACATGGACCACTACGCCGACGACCTGGCCGCGCTGACCGCGCACCTCGAGCTGCGCGACGCGATCCACGTCGGGCACTCGACCGGCGGCGGCGAGGTCGTCCACTACATCGCCCGGCACGGTGAGGAGCGGGTCGCGCGGGCGGTGCTGATCAGCGCGGTACCGCCGATCATGGTGCAGACCGAGTCGAACCCGGGCGGCCTGCCCAAGAGCGTGTTCGACGACATCCAGACCCAGGTCGCCACCCGGCGCTCGCAGTTCTACCGCGACCTCCCGTCGACCGCGTTCTACGGCTTCAACCGTGAGGGCGTGGAGCCGATCGAGGCCGTCATCCAGAACTGGTGGCGCCAGGGCATGATGGGCGGCGCGAAGGCCCACTACGACGGCGTCGTCGCGTTCTCGCAGACCGACTTCACCGAGGACCTGAAGAAGATCACGGTGCCCGCGCTGGTCATGCACGGCGACGACGACCAGGTCGTGCCGTACGCCGACTCGGGCCCGCTCTCGGCCGAGCTCCTGCAGAACGGCACGCTCAAGACCTACGCGGGCTTCCCGCACGGCATGCCGACCACCCAGGCCGAGACGATCAACGCGGACCTGCTGGAGTGGCTCCAGTCCTAGCCTGGGCCAGGATCTCGTCGACGCTCCACTGGTCGTAGGCGTGCTCGCCGTGCTTCTCGGCGACGACCGTGCCGTCGGGCGCGATGAGGAAATCCGCGGGTAGACCCAGACGCCCGCCGGGCTGTGAGCGGCTCGGCGGGCGTTCGCGATCCCGCGCCACCGCGATCGCGCTGCGGAACACCGCGAGCGCGATCACCGGCCACACCCGCGAGTTCAGCAGCGCGCCCCGGCCGGATTCGACCCCGAACTCCCGGTACAGCCGCTTGCCCGGGTCGGCCACGACCGCGAACGGCAGGTCCGCGGCGTGCTCGCGCAGCTCGTCGGCCGGCGAGTGGAAGACCACGACTTCTTCGACGCCTCCGGCGACCAGCTCGCCGTGCCGCTGGACGACCGTCCGCAAATGGAGATTGCAGACGGGGCAGCCGGCGAACCGGCGGAACTGTCGCTCACCACCGACCAGCTCGCTGCCGCCGCGCTCGCGGTCGTCGATCGGAGCGGGCTGGCGGGGCTGTCGATGCGCACGGTCGGGGGCGAGCTCGGGATGAGCACGATGGGGCTGTACCGGTACGTCGCCGACCGGGACGAGCTCGAGCGGCTCGTCGTCGACCGCGTGTTCGACGCGGTCGACGTCCGACCTCCGGCCGAGGGACCGTGGGAGCGCCAGGTCGAAGACCTGGTCGGGCGGGTGCGGAACGCGTTCGCCGAACATCCGGCGGTGGTCGCGCTGACGCTGGTCCACCGGCACCGCTCCCCGGGCGCGCTGCGCTGGGCCGAGACGCTGCTGGCGGTCCTGAGCGACGCCGGATTCACCGACCGGGAGCGGCTGATCGCGCTGCGGGCGCTGTTCAGCTACCTGGTCGGCGCGCTGCAGCTCGAACACCTCGGGCCGCTCGCCGGCGCCGGCACCCGTGAGCTGGCCGGTCTGCCGCCGGACGAGTTCCCGCACACCACGGCCAACGCCCGCTACGCACAGGGCGTCACCGCGGACGAGGAGTTCACCGAGGGCCTCCGTATGCTCCTGCGGGGTTTGTCACCGACCCCGAGGGACCCATGACCAGCAAGGCGACGTTCTTCCTCTCGCGCACGATCGAGACGGCGACGACCACACGATCTGGCTCAGCCGCGGCCTCGGCGGCCGCACCGGCCTGGCCTTCACGATCTTCACCAGCATCGTCGGCATTGGGGCCGGGTTCCAGATCGTGCTGAGCACCAACGCCGACTCGAAACTGCTGGCCGAGGTCGTCGGGTTGCCCTGCGTGCTGCTGGCCTGGGGGATCCTGCACTTCGGCTACGCCGAGCGCTACGCCAAGACCTTCTACGCCGCCGATCCGGACGACCCGCCACTGGCGTTCCCGAACATCGACAAGCCGACGTACGTCGAGTTCGCGTACTTCTCGTTCACGCTCGGCACGACGTTCTCGGTGTCGGACGTCGAGACCCGGACCAGCGAGATCCGGCTGCAGGTCTTGTCGCACAGCATCCTGTCGTTCCTCTACAACACCGCGACGATCGGCATCGCGGTCAGCGTCCTGACCAGCTGACGACAACCGGGCCCGGTGCGGGACGGGAGCGCGGGGCCGGGGTCGCTGCAGACGACCCCGGCGCAACCGACTAGTGGGGCATGACCCAGGTATCCAGCATCACGACGGCGGCGGCGCCGCAGGCGGTAGCGGCGCCGTTGGCGTCGCTCGCCGACAAGCCGTTCGCCTACGTGCTGCGCGGCCTGGTCGAGGCCCAGCTGCCCCGCCCGACGGCCGCGGCTGAGCGGCCGGAGCGGCCCGGGCCCGTCGTCGACTCCGGCGCCCCGACGGCCGTCGTGACCAAGCACGGGCCGGTCACGCTGGGCGCGTTCGCCCTCTGGCACCGGTTCGCGAACGCGTCCCCGTTCGGCGAGGGCGCGTCAGCCGGCTGACGGCGTGATGATCTCGTCGGCCACCCAGCGGGCGACGCCCTCGGGGTAGGGCGGGGACACGCTCAGCACCACGTGCCGGAAACCGGCGTCCAGCGCCGCACCGATCGCGCGTCGCGTCGCGTCCGCCTGGTCGTAGGAGACGCCGAGGTGGATCGACCGGACGATCGACGCGGGGTCGCGGCCGATCTCGGCGCAGTAGGCGTCGAGCATCGCGCTGCGTTCGACGACGTCGGCGAGGTCACCACCGGGGATGTTCCACACGTCGGCGTGCTCGGCGACGACGCGCAGCGTCGCCTTCGCCCGGCCGCCGATCACGATCGGCGGGTGGGGACGCTGGACCGGCTGCGGCCGCTGGAACGCACCCTTCAGGTCGCCGGAGTCGAACGGCTCGGCCGAGGTCCAGATCCGCTTGATCGCGGTCAGCGCCTCCGCGAGGTTCGCGGTCGCGGTGGCCGCGTCGTCGTACGGCAGGCCGAGGCCGTCGTACTCCCGGCGCGCGATCGGCATGCTCGGACGGGATCCGACGCCGATCCCGAAGTCCAGCCGCCCGTTCGAGACGACGTCGACGGTCGTGGCGATCTTGGCCAGCACCGCCGGGGGCCGGAACCGGTTGCTCGTGACGAGCAGGCCGAGCCGGAGCCGCTCGGTGCGGGCGGCGAGCGCCGAGAGCAGCGTCCAGCCCTCGAGGATCGGGCCGTCCGGAGGGCCGCCGATCGGCATGAAGTGGTCGAACAGCCAGGCGTGCTCGATCGCCGGCAGCGCGTCCGCCTCCTCCCAGACGCGGAGGATGTCGGCGTAGCCGACCTGCATGGGTGCGGTCATGAGACCGATGCTGGGGTTCACGGGCGCCGCCGCAGGGCCGGGTCGAGGAGCGCGGGCGGGGTCGCGAACTTCTCGTCCGGGGCCAGGTCGAGGCCGGGGGCGACGATCGCGTCGATCGCGTCGAGGACGTCCGGGCCGAGCACCGTGTCGGCGGCCTCCAGCTGACCGCGCAGGTGCTCGAGCGTGCGCGGGCCGACGATCGCCGAGGTGACGCCGGGGTGCGCGGTGACGAACCCGAGCGCGAGCTGGACCATCGTGAGGCCGGCCTGCTCGGCGACCTTGGCGAGCTGCTCGACGGCGTCGAGGCGGCGCTGGTTGGCCGGGATGCTCGTGTCGAACCGCTGGGGCATCACGGAGGCGCGGTACGTGTCGGCGTTCTGGCCGGCGCGGATCGCGCCGGAGAGCCAGCCGGAGGCGAGCGGGCTCCAGACCAGCACGCCCATTCCGTACTCGCTCGTCACGGGGAGTACGTCGGCCTCGATTCCGCGCTGCAGGATCGAGTAGCTGGGCTGTTCGGTGGCGTACTTCCGGAGGCCGTTCTCCGTGGCCGCGTGGTGGGCCTGGACGATGCGGTAGGCCGGGAACGTCGAGGACCCGAAGTAGCGGATCTTGCCCGCGCGCTGCAGGTCGGTGAGCGCCGAGAGGGTCTCCTCGTCGCTGGTCGTGGGGTCCCAGCGGTGGATCTGGTAGAGGTCGACGTGGTCGGTGCCGAGCCGTTTCAGGCTGTCGTCGAGGGCGGTGTAGAGCCAGCGGCGGGAGCTGCCGCGGTGGTTGCGCTCGTCGCCCATCGGCTCGTTGGCCTTGGTGGCCAGCACGATGTCGTCGCGGCGGCCCTTGATGGCCCGGCCGACCATCTCCTCCGACTGGCCCTGGCTGTACATGTCCGCGGTGTCGATGAGGTTGATGCCGGCGTCGAGGGCGGCGTCGACGATCGCGGTGGCGTCCTCCTGGGTGGTGCGTCCGATCGCGCCGAAGTTCATCGTGCCCAGCACGAGCGTGCTGACCTGCGTCCCGGTCCGTCCCAGCGTGCGGTACTGCATGCCGTACTCCTTAAGTGGAACCTTGTTCCGCCTAACGTAGCGGAACATTGTTCCGGTTGCCAGGGGTAGGGCAGAATGGCGGGCATGGCAGCACCGACGAGGCGGGCCGACGCCCAGCGCAACGCGAAGGCGCTGCTCGACGCGGCCGCGGCCGAGTTCGTCCGCTCGGGCGTCGAGGCGCCGGTGCGCGACATCGCCGCGCGGGCCGGCGTCGGAGTGGGCACGTTCTACCGGCACTTCCCGACGCGCGCCGACCTGATCGTCGCGGTCTACCGGCACCAGGTCGAGGAGTGCGTGGCGGCCGGCCCGGCGCTGCT
Source organism: Cryptosporangium phraense (assembly GCF_006912135.1). Lineage (NCBI taxonomy): Bacteria > Bacillati > Actinomycetota > Actinomycetes > Cryptosporangiales > Cryptosporangiaceae > Cryptosporangium > Cryptosporangium phraense. The sequence continues at coordinate 317,576 of NZ_VIRS01000003.1, forward strand.
CGCGAGCGAGTCGTCGCCGTTCGTGGCGCTCGAACGTTGGGTCGGGCTGTTCGTCGACTTCCTGGTCACCAAGCACGGGCTGGCCGCCGCGCTACGCTCGGACGACGCCCAGTTCGAGGCGCTGCACACGTACTTCCTGGACCGGCTGGTGCCGGTGCTGACGGGACTGTTCGAGGCCGCGGTGTCGGCCGGGGAGGTCCGGGGGGACGTCGACCCGTTCGCGTTCATGTTCGGGGTCGGGAACCTGTGCGCGGGCGAGGGCATGGATCCCCGGTACGACGCCCGCCAGCTGGTCGGGCTGTTGATCACGGGCCTGCGCGTCCGATGAGGGCGCTGGTCGTCGGGGCCGGCATCGGCGGATCGACGGCCGCGCTGGCGCTGTCCGCGGCCGGCTGGGACGTCACCGTGCACGAGGCGCACCCGAAGCTGGCCGGAAGCGGCCCCGGCGCGTTCCTGACGCTGGCGCCGAACGGGTTGCTCGCGCTGGAGCAGGTGGGCGCCGCCTCGGTCGCGCGATCGGTCGGGTTCGAACTGTCGACCCTGGCGCTGCTCGACGCCTCCGGATTCGAGGTCGCGGTGCGGCCGATGGGGGAGTTCCGGTGCCTGCTGTGGATCGAGTTGGTGGCCGCGTTACACCGGGAGGTGCGGCAGCGGGGTATTCCGGTGCTGCACGACCGGCGGGTGGAGTCGGTGTCCGGCCGGGAGGCCGATGTCGTGGTCGGCGCCGACGGGCTGTGGTCGACGCTGCGCCGGGCGATCGATCCGGCCCGCCCCCGCTACACCGGCCAGCGGGTGTTCTTCGGCTACACGCCCGGTGCGGTGTCGGTCGCCGGAGTCTCGGCCGCGCCGGGCCGGTTCACCATTATTCGCGGCTCGGCCTCGGTGTTCGGGTACACGGTCTCCCCGTCGGGGGTCGCCTACTGGTTCGCGCGGGTGACCGACGCCCTCGGATCCGACGAGTCGCCCGGCTACCTGCTCGACCGTCTGCGGCCCGACGCCACCCCGGCCGCCGGGCTCGCCGCCGCGTCCGGCGGCCGCATCCGCGTCACCGACGCCTACGACCTGCCGGGCGTCCGGCGGTGGCGCGCCGGTCGCCTACTGCTTCTGGGGGACGCCGCGCACGCGGCCGCCCCGGCGACCGGACAGGGCGCCTCGATGGCGATGGAGGACGCGGTGATCCTGGCCAAGGCGCTGCGCGATTCCGACGATGTGGACGCGGCGTTGGCGCTGTACGAGCGGGTGCGGCGACCGCGGGTGGAGGCGAACACCGAGGCGTCGGCGCGGTCGACCGCCGGTTCTGCTCCTGGCCCGGGGGTCGAGACCGACATCGCGGCGCAGCTGGACTGGGGGCGCAGGCTAGGCGGGTAGTTCGGTGAGCGCGCCGTCGTGGTCTCGTCTCCACTCGACGCCGGCTGCGTCCCGGAACGTCAGGACGACCCGGCGCCGGTTGGTCGTCGCCGGGACCATCACCCGGATCTCGTTGTCGCCGGGCGCCGCGAATTCGCGGAATCGTCCCTGCGGACCGCCGGACGAGGCGACCTCGGTGAACCCGTCGTCGCTGCGAACCACGATCGCGACCAGGACCCGATAGACGGGAAGCGTGCTGTTGTTGCGGACCAGGACGCGGATCGTCGCCTGGTCGAGGCCTTCGCGGTCAGTGGCGTCGGGTATCCAGGCGGCGATCAGCCCGGCCTGAGCGCGCCGGGCGTCGTCGGCGGCCTGGCGGTCGCGCGTCCGCTCGGTGACGAGCAGCTTCCACGCGATCCACGCCGCGGTGCCGGCCGCCACCAGCGAGAGCAGCCCACCGACGGAGGAGATCCAGGTCGGCACGTCGCCGTAGTCGATCTGCGCGGTGGACACGAGGGTCGACAGTAACGTTCGGGCGGTGGGGGAACCAGAACGGACCGAAGACGGGCACTTCGTCGTCATCGAAGGACGGCGGTGGCGGGCCACCGACCCGGCCATTCCCGACGACGTCGCGGCCGAACTGCGGAAGGTGCTGATGGCGGCCCGGCGGGCCGTCGGAGTGGCGCTGCGGGCGGGGGAAGACCCGGCGCCGGCCCGGGCGCGGGTGCAGGCGGCCAAGGTCGCGCTGGGGGAGCGCGGAACCCCCTGGTGGGAGCAGACCCTCGAGGAGCGCCGGGCCCGCTGGGAGCGGGGCCTCCCTCACCACGAGAGCTAGCCGGGCGCCTGCGGCGCCAGCCGGGCCTAGCTAGCCGGGCGCTTACGGCGCTAGCCGGTGTGGACCGGGCGGGTGAGGAAGCCCTTCAGGCTCAGGCTGTCGCGGCGCTGCGCCTCCCCGGTGAGCCGCAGCTCCGGGAACCTGCGCAGCAGCGCCGGGAACGCGACCTGCGCCTCGAGCCGGGCCAGCGGCGCCCCCAGGCAGTAGTGGATCCCGCCGCCGAACGACAGCGGCGCGTTGTCGGCCCGATCCAGCCGCAGCTCCGACGGCGCTGCGAACCGGCGCGGGTCGTGGTTGCCCGCACCCAGATACGCGACCACCCGCTCACCCGCCCCGACCGCAACCCCGGCCAGCTCCACCGGCTCGGCCGTGAGCCGGGCACTGATCTGCACCGGGCTGTCGAACCGCAGCAGCTCCTCGACCGCCGGCCGGGCCAGCTCCTCGGGCCGCGACGCCAGCGCCTCGGCCTGCTCGGGATGCGTCAGCAACGCGGTCAGACCGTTGGCCAGCAGGCCGGTCGTCGTCTCGAAGCCGGCCGCGAACAGCAGCGCCGCGTTGGCCAGGATCTCGTCGTCGGTGAGGCGCTCGTCGTCGGTCTGGGCCTGGACGAGCGCCGACAGCAGGTCGTCGGCCGGGAACCGGCGGCGCTCGTCGGCCAGCTCGGCCAGGTAGTCCCGGATCGTCTCGGCGGCCGGATCGGCCGTCTCCAGCACCGACGGCGTGATCACCTCGAGCACCTGCGTCCAGTCCCGGACCAGCGTCCGGAACTGCGCCCGATCGTTCTCCGGCACGCCGAGCAGCTCGCCGATCACCCCCACCGGCAGCGGAAACGCGAACGACTCGACGAAATCCACGTCGCCGCTCATCGCGTCCAGCAAATCGTCCACCATGGACTCGATCGCCGGACGGAGGGCCTGGACCCGGCGGGCGGTGAACGCGGAGCTGACCAACCGGCGGAGCCGGGTGTGGTCGGGCGGGTTGAGCAGCAGCATGCTGGTGAACATCTGCTGCAGCGCGGGATGGTCCTCCCAGTCGGGGAAGCCGAGCAGCGACAGCACCTCCGACGGCGGGTGCACGAACCGGCCGTCGCGGACCACCGTGGTGCACTCCGGGTAGCCGGTCACGACCAGCGCGCCGTCGTCGGCCCGGACGATCGGCGAGATCTCCCGGAGCCGGGCGTACCGAGGATACGGGTCCTGCCGACCCTCCATCCGGGTCAGCTCGTCCAGCAGACGGGACACTTCCGGGCTCTGCACGATCTCCGGCACGGACCCACCCTAATGGAGGGTCACACCCCCAGACCGCCGACGACCGTCGTCTCCTGGCTGGTGAACTCGCCGGTGAGCATCGGCATCGCGGCCGCGATCGCGGCCCGGGTCTCGGGCAGTCGCAGCGACGCGTCGTGCGCCTCCTTGCTGCGCCAGACCTCGCTCACCCAGATCGTGACGTCGTCGTCGGCCGCGGCCGCCACCAGGTAGCGGGAGCAGCCGGCCCGGCGCAGGCCGTCGAGGCCGCTCAGCAGGATCGCGATGACCTCGTCCCGGTGACCCGGCGTGGTCTTCATCGAGCCGATGTACCCGTACTGCACCGCGACCTCCCCGCGCCGACCTCTGGAGCAGTAGGTAGCACGGTCGAGGACGTACAGCACGAACGGCTCGCCCTCGATCGCGATCTCGCGGGTGAACCGGAACCCCAGCCGGCCCATCACCGCGCGCGACCGATGGTTGTGCGCCTCGGTGAACGCGATCACCTCGTCGGCACCGAGGTCGCCGAACGCGAACGCCAGGCCCTCCCGGCCGATCTCGGTCGCGTACCCCTCGCCCCAGTACCTCCGGTGCAGCGCCCACCCGAGCTCGAGGCGCTTCCGCCCCTCGACCTCCTTCACCGACAGACCACCCCGCCCTACCGGCACGCCGGTCACCCGGTGGTAGGCCATCCATTTGTGGACGCCGTCCAGCCGCCATTTCTCGGCGAACCGGGCTACCTCGCGCTCGACGTCCGCGCGGGTGCGTGGCCCGTACCAGCGTGCGACCGCCGGGTCCTGGTAGAGCGCGAGGAGGTGGTCGGTGTGCCGGGCGTCGATCGGCTCCAGACGGAGGCGGTCGGTCAGGCGGGCGGTCGGCTGGGGCATCGTTCCAGCGTCGGCGAGACGAACGGCGGGCGCATCCGGATATCCGGCCGTTCGCCCGCCGTTCGCATCAGCGGTGCTCGTGGACGATGGCTTCGGCCAGGGCCCGGAGTTGGGTGGGGTCGGGGTCGAAGCCGGCGGCGATGTCCGGGTGCAAGCCCTTCTTGGCCGCGGTGACCAGCTCGTCCATCACCTGCTCGACGTCCTCGCCGGCGTAGGACTCGCCGACCTTGTCGGCCGCGGCCTTGAGGGCCGACGTCAGCTGGTCCTCCAGCGGGCCGCGCAGCCGCTGGGCGGCCGGGCTGAGCGTGTCCTCGTCGAGGCTGACGTGAGGGTCGACCATGGAAGTCCTCCGGGAGATCGTGGCGTCGTATGCGCTATGACCCGGAGGCGCCCGGTTTACGCGCGAGGACCAGCAGGATGCGGGTGCTCCCGTCCCGGTAGTGGCCGGCGCCGGTCAGTTCGGCCGCGGTGACGTCGAACCCGGCCGCGGTCAGATCGGCGCGGACCGCCGGCAACCGGCTGTCGCGGTAGTACATGACGAACGGCGGACGCCACACCGTGTTCCGGACGCGCATCACCGAATCGAACCCGAGCGTGGCCCAGTACCAGGCGTCGTTGCGGGGCGGTCGGGCCTCCATCGCGAACGTGAACAGCCCGCCCGGACGCAGCGCCCGATGGACCCCGGCGAACACCGCCGGCCGCTCGGCCGGGAGGAAGTGCCCGAGGGCTCCGAACGTCACCGCGAGGTCGATGCTCCCGTCGGCCAGCGGGAGCGCCCGGGCGTCGGCCCGGACCCAGGTCGCCCGCGGGTGCGCGGCCCGGGCCTCGGCGAGCATCCCGGCGCTGAAGTCGACCCCGGTGATCCGGCCCCGGCACAGCGCCTCGAGCACGCCGACGCCCGCGCCGGTGCCGGTGCAGACGTCGAGACCGTCGTCGAACGGCCCCTCGCCGGCGAGCGCGGCGATCGTCGCGTCGAGGACGACGTCCGGCGTGCGGAACGGCGTCCGGTCGAACTTCGGCGCGAGCAGGTCGTACCCGTGCTCCACCGACGAGAGCGCTTGGACGATGAGCTCACGCAGCGACGGGCCCTGGGACGAGAACACGGTCCGAGCGTATTGCGTCGGGGCGATTGGATACCGCCATGCGTCTGGTTGCCGTGCTGCTGTCCGTTCTCGGCGTCGCTCTGGTGGGCGTCGCGGTGCTGGCCGTGCCGGGCGCGTTCTGGAACGGCCGGTACGTGCTCAACGGCGGCGACTACGCGGTCGCGAACCGGGTCTTCGAGCACCCGCTGCTGCTGCTGATCGCCGCGTTCGTCGTCGCGCTGCTGGCGCTGGCGGCCGGGGTGCGGGCGCGGTTCGTGCGGTTCGGGGCGGTGGGGGTGGCCGTGGTGCTCGCGCTGGTCACGGCCGGGTTCGCGGTGCCGCTCACGACCGGGCCCGGTCCGCGCACCGGCGGCCGGACCAGCGTCGACCACGCGTCGCCGGACGGGCGGTACACCGCCACCGTCGTGCGCTGGCGGAAGCTGCGGGGCGAGGCCTGGCTGATCACCGTGCGGACGAACGACGGGCTGAACAGCCGGGAACACGTGGTCGGCTGCCTGGACAGCGACGACGGGCACGCCGGCCTCGACCACGTGGTCTGGGCCGGGCCTTCGTCGCTGCGGGTGGTCCGGCCCGGCGGGGAGGACTCCAGCGACATCCACCTGGACGCGACCGCGTCCCCCGACCACCAGCTCTACCGCGGCGACGTCGGTAACTGCTACGAGCCGTGACGTTCGCATATCGCACAGAATCGGTCGCCTTTATTCGTTTCACGGCTGTCCGCGCCCGGCCCTGGCAGGCAGGCTTGTCAGAATAAGTACACCAGCGGGAAGGTCTGCCATGCCGGACGACAGGGTGCTGCGGCTGTCCGTGGGCGGCGCCCTCGACGCAGCGGTCGACGCGGAGCTTGGCACGGCGCTACGGGCCGCGGTGTACAGCGGCTACGCCGAGGTGCTGGTGGACATCAGCGCGGTCACGTTCCTCGCGGCCTCGACGGTCAACGAGTTCGAGCGGGCCGCCCGGCTCGCGGCCGCCCGCGGGTGCGGGTTCCGGCTGCTGAACCCGGCCGGGCTGCCGGCCACGATCCTCGACATCACCGGCGCGTGGACGCTGCTCTGCGGCCCGGACGCCCTGCCGCCGCCCCGGCACGAGCGGGCCCGTCGTCGTCCGTGGGCGGAGCGGGCCGAGCGGGCCGAGCGGGCCGAGCGGCCGGGACCCGCCGAGCTCCCGCGGCGGGTCGTCGGCGCCGGGCCGTGCGCGGAGGCGGTGCACCTGGTCGCGGCCGCGGAGCGCACCCGGGCCCGCTCCGGCCGGATCATCCGCGAGGCGCAGCGGCTCGTGCGTGAGGTCAGCCCCCGCGAAGAGTCTGACCCGGCGTGACCCGGTACGTCCGGCGGTAGAGCGCGGCGAACCGGCCCGGGCTCGGGAACCCCCACCGGCACGCGACCGCCGCCACCGTGGTCGTCGTCGGGTCGGCCGCGCGCAGCGCCTCGTGCGCCCGGCTCAGGCGGACGCGTCGCAGGTACTCGGTCGGGGTCATGGCCAGGTGCCGCCGGAACGCCAGCTGCACCGCGCGGACGCTCACGTGCGCGGCGGCCGCGATGTCGGCGATCGCCACGTCGTCCTGGGGATGGTCCTCGATGAACGCGACGGCGCGCCGCAGGGCGTCCGGATGGGCGTCGTGGCGGTCGACCGCGTCGGGATCGGTGAACGCGGTGTTCGGGAACGTGGCCAGCGTGGCCGCGGCGAGCAGCCGCGCCGCGCTGCCGACGACGAGCGGCGCGCTCGCCGCGTCCGGATTCTCGAGCAGACCGGCGACGTACGAGCGGGTGGCCTGCCAGTGGGAGGCGGCGCCGGGGCTGAGCGGCTCCAGGGCGGTGAAGCGGATCGGCGCGGCGCGCCGGTCCGGCGCGCTCGCCGCGACCAGGCCCAGCAGGGCCGGATCGAGGACGCAGGTCTGCAGCTCGCCGGGGAACCAGCGGCTGGTATGCGGCCGGTCGGGGTCGTTCATCAGGAACAGCGCGCCGGCGTCGTAGCGGTCGTCGGCGCCGTCGGTGGTGCGGGCCAGCCGCGCGGTCGAGGTCCGGCACACGACGAAGACGTTGAGCGGCTCCACGTCGAACTGGAGATCGGCCGAGTGCCGGCCGGTCTCCACGGCGAACGTGCCGACGTCGGTGCGCCGGTGCCGGAACGTCGGGAAGTCGCCGGTGCTCCGGATGCGGATGGGGGTGTCGTAGGAGTCGACCAGGAACTGCTCGATCGCGTCCGCGGTGGTGAACTCGAGATCGGTCGTCCGCGGCGCGGTGGCTTCTCTCAAACGGTGCTCCTCCGCAGCGTGTGGCTGGGCAGGATCCCGAAGCGCTGCCGGTAGGCGACCGCGAACTGGCGCGAGCTGGCCCACCCCCAGCGGCGCGCGACCTCGGCCACGGTGAGCGGGCCGGCCGGGTCGGCGGCGCGCAGCTCCTGGTCGGCCCGTTCCAGGCGGATCCGGCGCAGGTAGCCGATCGGGGTGGCGTCGATGTGCCGCCGGAACGCGTACTGCAGCGCCCGCCCGCCGACGCCCGCGGCCGTCGCGATCTGGTCGAGCGTGATCGGCTCGTCGGCGTGGGCCTGGATGAACGCGGCCGCCCGGCGGACCGCGGCCGCCGCGACCCAGCCCGGGCCGGGCTGGTAGGCGACGGTCAGCGCGCTGTTCGGGAAGGTGTGCAGTGCGGTGACCGCGGCCGTGCGGGTGATCTCCTCGGCGAGCAGCTGGTCCGGCCCCGGGGCGTCGTCGGGCAAAAGGATCGAGCCGGCCATCGCGACCAACGCCGACCATTGCCGGCTGAGCGCGGCCGAGAGCGGCTGCGTCGAGTCGAAGCGCAGGTCCTGGGGGCGGACGCCGGCGAGCTGCTCCGCGGTCTCCGCGATCCGGCCCGCGGGCAGCTGCAGCGTCCGGAGCTTCATGTCGAACAGATCGACGCCGAGCGGGGCCCCCAGTGGGTAGAAGTAGTTGTCGCCGGCCTGCAGGAGCGCCTCGTCGTGGCCGTTCGTGACCCTGAGGCGGCCGTAGCGGATCGACAGGAACAGGTAGTGGTCGAACGGGTCGGTCACCGCGTGGTAGTCGACGGCCGAGCGGACCTCGCCGGCCGCGATGCTGGTGAGGTCGGCGATCGTCGCGGTGAAGCGGGCGCCGTCGGGGGTGCCGATGAACCGCAGACGGGTGCCCACGTACATCTGCCGGATGAATTCCTCGGTCTCGGCCTCGTCCTGGGTCGAGATGCGGGTTCGGTGCACGGCAGTGACCGCGTCGTCCATGCCAGGCATCACCTCCGGACCGAAGCGGACCCGAAAATCCTACGGAGGGAAACACCGTTAGTGATGCCCCGCTCACTCGGTAGTGGTGAGATCAGCGCCACCGTCACCGATCGATCCGGGGGATGCCATGGCTGAGGCGACTACGGAGATTCCGGGCTTCCTCACCGACCGGGAGCTGGACGACCGGATCTCCGACGACGAGCACTCGACGAGGGTCTCGGCTCGGAGCTGGGGCCTGGGGCTCGCGCTCGTGGGCGTGGCCTTGGGGGTGGGCGGGGCGGTGGTTCTCGCGCCCGGGCGGGACGGGATCGCGCCGGCGCTGCCGGCCTGGGCCGGGGCGGCCGCCTTCCTGGCTGCCGCGGTCGTGGTCTGGAACCTGCTGACGGTCCGGGAACGTACCCGGGCCGAGCGGCTCAAGGAGAGACAGCGGAGCTGTAAGCAGTTGCTCGCGATGTTCGAGGGCGGGGTCGACGAGACCGTCCGCCGGTTGGTCGCGTTCAACTTCCAAGAGATGGACCGGTTCGTCACGATCGCGCTCACCCAGGCTCAGTTCTCGTTCCTCGCGAGCGTGGTGGCCGGCGCGGCGGCGTTATTGGTGCTGCTGGGCGGCACGACCGGGGTGCTGCTGTCGGACAGCGCGGCGACCGGGATCAGTACGGCGGTGCTGTCGGCGGTCGGGTCGATGTTGTCGGGGTTCGTGAGCGTGACGTTCCTGCGGACGTACCAGATGGCGACCCGGCAGATGAGCTATTACTACGGCCAGCCGCTGGTGCACTGTTATCTGTTGCATGCAGAGTGGCTCGCGCAGCGGTTTGACCTCGAATCCAGCGTCAAGGACCGGTTGGTGGACGCGACGCTCGACGCGAGCCGGGCGGCGCAGCGCCACCTGCTCGACGCCCAGCGCGCGGAGATCGCCGCCTCGGCCGGCCGCCGCGCGACCGTCCTACTACCGAGCCCACCCGCTCCGAGCCCGGCGATCGTCCCGGCGACGGCCGGGCCGGTCGGCCAGCCACCCGCCCCGCGCCCGAGAACGGGCAGCTAGCGGGTGGTCAGTTCGTCCCAGCCGTGGCGGGCCAGCGCCGCCGCGATCTGGGCGTGCCCCTCGGCGTCCGGGTGATCGCCGTCGTCGGCCAGTAGCGCCGTCGGATCCGGGCCGAACGGGCCGGCCAGGTCGACGCAGGTCGCGGCCTCCGATCTCGCCCCGGCGCAGATCGCCGTGTCGGCCAGCGCGGTCACCTGACGGCTGACCGTGCGGTAGGCCGCACCGAGCGACGCGGCCTGGTCGCCGTCGCGGAAGACGTTCCAGTAGTCGGTCACCAGCACCTCGGTCGGCTGGCCGTCGCGCAGCTCGCGGATCCGCCGGACGGTGGCGGCGACGTTCGCCCGGATCGCCGGGATGTCGGACTGGAAGCACCCGACGTCGCAGTCGCCGTCCTGCCACGCGGCCAGGTCACCGGCGAGATCGTTCGCCCCGATCGTCACGACGACGATGTCGCTGTCGGCGACGTCCCACGACGCGGACGTGCCGCCGGCCAGCGCGGCCAGCAGCTCGTCGCTCGTCTGGCCGGGGACGCCGAGGTTGCGGGCGGTCGTCCGCACGCCGGCGCCGGCCTCGGTCAGGCCGGCGTACAGCGCCACGAACGGCGCACAGTCGCACGCGCTCCCGGCCGTCACCGAGTCGCCCAGCGCGGTGATCGTCCACGGCCCGGCCGGACGCGTCGCCGACGCGACCGGCGTCGGGGCGTAGTCCAGCACGAACAGCACGGCGACCAGCGCCACCACCAGCCGGATCGTTGCCATCACGGCGGACCGTAACCCGCGAACCTGTGTACAGCGAGTTTTCAGGTTCGGCCGACCACACTGCGAGCGTGACTCTGACCGGCGTTCCCCTCCTCGTGCTCTTCGTGGTCGGCCTGGTACTGGCGCTCGCCGGGACCGTCGCCCTGTGGATCCGGCCGCCTGGTCCGGTCCTGGCCTGGCCGTTGCGGATCGCCTGCCTGGCGCTGGTCATCGTGCTGCCGATCGGCCTGACCGCCGACGTCGTCAACCGCAGCCTGGGCTTCTACAGCTCCTGGTCCGACCTGTTGAACTCTCCCGGGGACGCCCGGCTGGCCGCCGCCGCGCAGCTGCGTCACCAGCAGCTGCCCACCGCCGACCTGCACCGGGCGGCCGAGCTGGCCGCGCGTGGGCACGGGTCGATCGTGCCGTGGACGATCCCCGGCCCCAAGTCCGGCATCACCCGGAACGGGCTGGTCTACCTGCCGGCCGCCTACTTCGACCGGGCCCGGCCGCAGCAACGCTTTCCGGTCATCGAGCTGCTGCACGGCTACTCCGGCAGCCCCGGGAACTGGGCCCACGCGCTGCACATCGCGAGCTTCCTCGACACCGAGATCGCGGCCGGGCGCATCCCGCCGGTCATCGCCGTCGCCCCGAAGCTCTACGACACCCACGACGGCGAGTGCGTGGACGCGGTCCGGGGCCAGCGCAACGAGACCTACCTGGCCGTCGACGTCCCGGCCGACATCAGCGGCGCGTTCCGGACCGCGACCGCGCCCGGCTCCTGGGCCACGCTCGGCTTCTCCACCGGCGGGTTCTGCGCGGTGAACATGGCGCTGCACTACCCGAGGCGCTACCGGGCCGCGGTGTCGCTGAGCGGCTACTTCACCGCGATCACCGACCCCACGACCGGCAACCTCTACCGGGGGAACGCGGCCGTCCGGCGGGCCAACTCGCCGCAGTGGTGGGTGCGGCACCACCCGGTGCAGCCCGCGCTGTACGTGTTCGCCAGCGGGGGGGACCGCAGCGCGATGCGCGCGGCCCGGGCCTTCCGGGCCGTGGTGCACAACGCCGACCTGACCACGGTGACGGTCCCCTCGGGCGGCCACAACATCGGCGTCTGGAAGGCCGCGCTTCCGCCCGCGCTGGACTGGCTCGGCCAGCGGATCCCCGGCCCCACCTCCCCGGCTGTGGTCGAGAGCCCGAGTTAGCCTGCCCCCATGAGCCCGTTGCTGGCCCGGTGGCGCGGTACCGGGATCCGCACCCAGTCGGCCGTGGCCGCGGCCCTCGTCGTCGCGGTCGCGCTCACGGTGGCGACCGGTGCGTTCCTCGCCCTCTACCGGGAAGCCCTGCTCCAGCGGGTCGACGACGCGGTGACCGAGCGGGCCACGACCGTCGCGGCCGACGTCCGCGAGTCGGGCGGCGCGCCGGCCCAACCCCGCCGGCACGCCGGGGAGACGGCCGGCGTCGTCGTGCTGGGGCCGGGGAGCCGAGCCGACGAGCGCTGGCCGGCGGCGGTCACCCGGGTTCGCGCCGGGCAACTCGTCCGCATGAACGTCGTGCAGGGCGAGGACCAGCGGATCCACCTGGTCGCGGTCGGCGTCTCGACCGCGCGCGGGACCTACCGTGTGGTGGCCTTCCGGCCCCTCGGGCCGGTGGGCGACAGCGTCCGCGACGCGGCCGGTCTCCTGCTGCTGGTCAACACCGTGCTGCTGGCCATCGTCGCGACCGCGACCTGGTGGTTCACCGGCCGGTCGCTGCAGCCGGTCGAGCGGATCCGGGCGAAGGTCGCCGGCATCACCGCCGAGGACCTCGGGGCCCGGGTGCCGGTTCCCGGCACCCGGGACGAGATCGGTCAGCTCGCCGGGACGATGAACCGCATGCTCGACCGCCTGGAGGGCGCGGTCACCGCCCAGCGCCGGTTCGTCGCCGACGCGAGCCACGAGCTCCGTAGTCCGCTGGCCACCGTGCTCACCGCGCTCGACCTGCTCGACGACGACGCGCTGCCGGCCGGTTCCCGGCCGACGCTGCGCCTGGCCCGCCAGGAGTCCGAGCGGCTGGGGCTGATCATCGACGATCTGCTGCTGCTGGCCCGGGCCGACGAGCAGGCCCTGCGACGGCGCGACGACGACGTCGATCTGGACGACCTGGTGGTCGCCGAGCGGGGGCGGCTGACCACCGCGGGCACGGTGAAGGTCACGTCGGCGGTCGAGGCCGTGCGCGTGCGCGGAGACCGGTTCCAGCTGGCCCGGGCGATCCGCAACCTGGCCGACAACGCGGCGCGGCACGCGTCCACCAAGGTCTCCCTGTCGGTCTACCGCGACGGCGGGGAGGCCGTCATCGAGGTGGCCGACGACGGCGCGGGGGTCGCGCCGGCCGACCGCGCGCGGATCTTCGACCGCTTCGTGCGGCTGGACGGCAGCCGGGAGCGGGGGTCGGGGGGAAGCGGGCTCGGGCTCGCGATCGTGTGGGAGATCGTGGTGGCCCACGGCGGGACGGTGACCGTCGGTGACGGTGCCTGCTTCCGGATCCGGCTACCCGCCGTCGGCCGCCAGGAGGTAGCCGGCCCCACGGACGGTCCGTAGCGCTGCGCGCCCGAACGGCAGGTCGATCTTCCGACGCAGGTAGCCGACGTACACCTCGACGATGTTGGAGTCGCCGTCGTAGTTCTCGTCCCAGACGCTCTCCAGCACCTCGGTCTTGGTGACGACGTTCCCGGCGTGACGCATCAGGTGTTCGAGCACGCTGAACTCACGCGGAGTGACGGTGATCTCGGTGCCGGCCCGGGCCACCTGGCGCCGGGCCGGGTCGAGCGTGAGGTCGCCGGCCTTGAGCACGGCGGGCCGCTCCGGGGCACCGCGCCGGACCAGCGCGCGTAGCCGCGCGGTGAGCACGACCAGGCTGAACGGCTTCACCAGGTAGTCGTCGGCTCCGGTGTCGAACGCCTCGGCCTGGTCGTACTCGCCGTCCTTGGCCGTGAGGATCAGGATCGGCGTCCACACCTTGTCGGCGCGCAGCTGCTCGCACACCTGGTAGCCGTTGAGGCCGGGCAGCATGAGGTCCAGCACGATCACGTCGTAGTGGCGTTCGGTGGCGGCCCAGACGCCGTCGATGCCGTTGTCGGCGACGTCGACGGCCCAGCCCTCGCGGGTCAGGCCGATCTTCAGCGTGGCCGCGAGCCCGGCTTCGTCCTCGACCAGCAGCACACGCATGTCGGCACCCCCTGGCGTCGATCTTAGGAGCGGCCGCGCAGCAGCACCTGCGGCGCGACCAGGAACGCCTCGGCCCGCAGCGCGGCCATCGCGATCCGGGGGACGTCCCGGGCGGACGCGAAGCACAGGAACCGCGGCTCCCAGCGCGGCCGGAACTTCGCGTTCGCCCGGTACAGGGATTCCAGCTGCCAGAACCGGGACGCGAACAGCAGCAGGGCGCGCCAGAACCGCAGCACCGGGCCGGCGCCGATCCGCTCACCGCGGGCGAACACCGAGCGGAACACCGCGAAGTTCAGCGAGATCCGGTCGACGCCGAGCGCGGCGGCCTCGCGGGCGGCCGCGACGACGAGGAACTCGACCATCCCGTTGACGCTGTCGCGCTCGCGTCGCATCAGGTCGAGCGACAGGCCGTCCGGGCCCCAGGGGACGAAGTGCAGCAGGCCCTTGATCTGGTTGTCCTGGCGGGCGACGACCACGACGCAATCGGGGTCGGAGGGGTCGCCGAGGCGGGACAGCGCCATCGAGAAGCCCCGCTCGACCGGCCCGTCGCGGAACGCGTCGGCGGCCGTGATGAGCTCGGCGATCTCGGCCGGGTCGAGGTCGCTGACCCGGTGCACGGTCGCGGTGACGCCGGAGCGCTCGACCCGGTTGACGGCCTGGCGCACGACCCGCATCGTCCGCCCGTCGAGCGTGAAGTCGTTCACGTCGAGGATCGCTTCGTCGCCGAGTTCGAGCGCGTTGAGGCCGCCGAACCGCGCGTAGCACTCCCCGGCGCGCTCGCCGCAGCCGAGCACGGCGGGCGCCCAGCCGTGGGCCCGGGCCTCGGTCAGCCAGGCGTCGATCGCGCCCGGCCAGGCCTCGGGGTCGCCGATCGGATCGCCGGCGGCCAGGCTGACGCCGCCGAGCACCCGGTAGCCGATCGCCGCCTTGCCGCTGGCCGAGAAGATCACCGACTTGTCCTGGCGGAGCGTGAAGTAGCCGAGCGAGTCGTTGCCGCCGTAGCGGTCGAGCAGGTGGCGCAGCGCGGTCTCGTCGGCCGGGCACAGCCCCGGTTCGCGGCGTCCGGTCCGGAGCACGGTCCAGCCCAGCAGGACGATCGTGAGCAGGCCGAACGCGCCGGTGATCGTCCCGAACTGCCAGCGGGTCGCGGTGTCGGTGAAGTGCAGCGTGGACTGGCCGCCCAGCCCGGCGAACGCCTGCGCGGCCAGCTCGGCCGGGTTCGTCGGCCCGGCCAGGTGGTCGCGGCGGAGCGTCAGGAACGCCACCCCGTAGATGACGCCGAGCACCGGCGCGCCGGCCGCGAACAGCGGCACCCACCACCGCGTCTGCGGCGGCGCGGCCCGGAACTGGTCGCGCAGCAGGACCAGCAGGAGGGCCAGCGCGCCGGCCAGCAGCGACTCCTCGATGTCGAGACCCTTGACGACGTTGAGCACGACCGCCGCCGCGCACAGCGCCAGCACCGCCCGCCAGGCCGCCCGCTGACGTCGGCGCAGCCCCCCGGCCAGCAGCACGATCAGCACCCCGACCGCCGCGACGGCCGCGTTGGCGGTCGCCGTCAGCTCCACCGGGAGGAACTCGGCCAGCAGGTGCGCGCGCCGGGGGAGCGCGGGCAGCAGCGCCGAGATCAGCATGACGACGCCGGTGGCGAACGTCAGACGAGCGGCCCAGCGTGCGGCTGCGGCCCGGGAAAGTCTCATGGGAGGAGATCACCGCAGTCGACCTGAAGACACGCTGAAGACCTGCTGCCGCGCCGGGGGCCGGGGGCTGGGCCCGGGGCCGGGCCGGGGGCCGGGCCTGCTGCCGGGCCTGCTGCCGGGCCTGCTGCCGGGCCTGCTGCCGGGCCTGCTGCCGGGCCTGCTGCCGGGCCGGGGGCCGGGCCGGGGGCCGGGCCAGGTTGGCGTACCTGCCGGCGCCCGAGTGCGGGCCACCGCGAGCGCGGAGCGCGCCCTCGATGGGGCGGGTCCGGCTCGCGCCGATCTGGTGCCCGGCGCCGGTGGGCTGGGGTGGGCGTGTTGCGGGTGGTGTCTGGGTCGGTGGGCTGGGGTGGGCGTGCCGCGCGTGGTCGCCGGGCTGGTCGGCTCGAGCGGGCGTGCCGCGCGTGGTCGCCGGGCTGGTCGGCTCGAGCGGGCGTGCCGCGCGCGGTCTCCGGGCTGGCCGGCTCGAGCGGGCGTGCCGCGCGTGGTCGCCGGGCCGGCCGGCTCGAGCGGACGCGCCGCACGCGGTCCGGTCGGCTGGAGCGTGCGTGCTGCACGCTGTCCGCGCGCCGTCCGCCACCTCGCCGGCGTTGCCGATCGGCACCTCAGAGGACCAGCCGCCACCGGCGCCGGTCCGGCCGATTCGGGACCGGCCTACCGACAATCCCGACGAGCGAGTCTTCCTGCGGGCTCGGGCGGCGATCTAGCCGTGTTTGCCGACTTCGGCCGGGGCGCCGGCGGCGTGATCACCGACAGGTCACCGATGCGATCTCGTGGAAGCCATCCAGCCGGGGATCCTCGATCACGTGATCGTCGAAGACGACGCGGTGGGCGAACGTCGAGTGGGTCATCAGCGTCGATTCCAGCGTGGTGCGGCACATCGGCACGCGGCCGGAGCCGGCTGCGGAACAGGTTCGGGCCGCGGGATCGACGTCGAAGCTTTCGCGGTCGGAGGCGAAGGTCTCGGTCGGTCCCGCGGCGGGTCGAGCACCGAGCTCCACCTGGCCGCCGACGGGCGGGGCTGCCGATGTGGATCCTGGTCACCCCGGGCCAGGCCGACGACAACCCCCAGCTGCTGCCGCTGCTTGGCGCCATTCGAGTCACCCGGATCGGCCCGCGCCCGCGGCTCGCACGAAGGCCGGCAGTCCACCTTCGACCGGCGGATCGCCGGGGAGTATCGCTGGATGGACGCAGGCGGTTGGCGCGGAAAATGCGTTGGTGGCGTCCGTATCGTTGAAGGCAGAACAACCGAGGAGCAGAACGTCTCTCACCAGCGCTTGAGCTGACGCCGGGCTTCCGGACCTCATCGATCCGGGCCGTGCTGTCGCCGCGCTGACAGCGCCGGCCGGCGGTCGCTACACCGCCGGCCGGCGCGCTCATCCACGACCCGCGGCCGCCCCCGACACGATCGGCCCGCCGCGATCCGCGTCGTGCGGCGGGCCGGTCGGCGATCGACTCGATGGCGTGGCCGAAGAGGACGCTGGTGCGACCGCGGCGGCACCACCGCTCGACGACGTCCCGGGCGCTGCACGCCCCGAACGGCCGGTCAGCCGGCCGCGAGGCCCTCGTACGCGGCCATCAGGACGGTCAGCGCCCGCGTGTCGCCCCCCTCCGACGGCGCCATCATCCGGTTCACCACGACGGCCACGGTCAGGTCCGCGTCCAGGTCGGCCAGGACGAGCGATCCGCCCCACCCTCCCCAGAAACACGTCCGCGGGTTCGGCAGCATCCCGGAATCGAGCGCGTACCCGATGCCCCACCGCATCGGGATCCCGAGCACCTGATCCGGCCCCTGGTACTGCTCCTCGAACACCCGCTCGCAGGTGGCCGCCGACAGCAGCCGGACCCCGCGTGCCGTCCCGCCCCCGGCCACCACCGACTGCACCGCGGCCACCGAGCGGGCGTTCCCCTGCCCGTTCGCCGCCGGGATCTCGGCCCGTCGCCAGGCGGTCGTGTTCGCGACGGCCGGATCGATCGTCGGATTGCCCGGGCGGTTGCGCGGGTCCGGGTCGTCCGGAGACGGCGGCGGCCCGTCCGGCGGGATCACCTGCGCGACCCGGACGTCCTCCGACGCCGGTGATCCGATGAAGAAGTCCGCGCCGAGCGGCCCGGCGATCTCCTCGGCGAAGAACGTCCCGAGGGTCCGTCCGGTCAGCCGGCGGACGACCTCGCCGATCAGGTACCCGTACGTCACCGCGTGGTACCCGCCCAGCGTGCCGGGCTCCCAGGCCGGGGCCTGCGCGGCCAGCCGGTCGGTGACGAGGCCCCAGTCGTACAGGTCCTCGACGGTGAGCGGCTCGGCGAACGTCGGCAGGCCGGCGGTGTGTCCGAGCAGGTGCCGGACCAGCACCTTCTCCTTGCCCGCGGCCGCGAACTCGGGCCAGTGGGCGGCGACCGGGTCGTCCAGGTCCAACTCGCCGCGGTCGGCGAGGACCAGCGCGCACAGCGCGGTCATCGTCTTCGTCGTCGACCAGGTGTTGACGATCGTGTCGCGCTGCCAGGGCGTCGTGCGGGCGGCGTCGGTGTGTCCCCCCCAGAGGTCGGCGACCGGTTCGCCACCCACGTACACGGCCGCGGCCACGCCGACGTCACCGCCGTCGAGCAGCGCGCCGAGCGCGTCGTGGACCGCGCGGAATCGCGGGTCGAAGGAGCCTCGGATCTCGCCCATGCCCGGGAATGTAGGGCGGGTCGGTCCGTCCGGCCATCGATTTATGCGCGCGGGAAGACGTCCGCGAAAGCCGTGTACGTAGGGGTGCCGGGAGCGCGGTCGAGGACCGCGAACACGACCTGGTCGAAGCGCGGACCGCGGCGCAGCGCGGCCGCGAAGACCTGCGCCACGACGGCGGGGTCGTTGCCGAACACGCCGCACCCCCAGGCGCCGAGCACGAGGTGGCGATGGCCGTGCGCGGCCGCGACCGCGAGGACGCGGTCCGCGCGGCGGGCCAGCACGGCGGGGACCTCGGGCCACCGGTCGGGGTCCAGCGCCGTCCGGTTGGGTGCGGCGGCGGTCAGGAACGACACCGGGTACGGCTCGGGAAGCAGGTTGCCCTCGTCGTCGCGGAAGACCGGGACCGCGGGGGAGTAGATCACGCGGTCGGTGTACATCGGGTCGCGGTGCGCGCGGTGGTACTCGTAGTACGCGTCCGCCGCGCGCAGGCAGGGGTAGAGCGCGGACGCGCGCGCCAGGCTCTCCTCCTGCGCTTCCGCGCCGTTGAGAAAGCCCCCGCCCGGGCTCCGCGCCGAGGCGAAGTTCAGACAGGCCATGGGGACGCCGCCCCGGCGGGCGGCGGCGAGCGAGGTCTCGTTCGTCACCTGGATCTCGGGGTCACCGCCGCCGTCCGGCGCGGGCAGCGGATCGTCGGGGAGGTGGAGACGCGTACCGGCCACCGCCCGCTCGACCGCCTCGGTGAGCCGTACGTCGCCGTATCCGCCTCGCTCGATGATCTCGACGGTTTCCTGGGCGATCGCCCGGCGGGTCTCCCGCGTCACTAAGGTCTCCATTGTCCACTTGAGAACGGTGGCGCGCCCGCCGAGCGGAGGCGTTGCGGGCTCGCGACCGTTCCGAACAGAAGAGGAGCCCGTATGACGTTACGCAAGCCTATTGCCCTGGCAGTGTCCGCGTTGGCGCTCGGTGCCGGCCTGGCCCTGGCCCCGGCGACCACGGCGTCGGCCGCATACCAGTGCGACATGGTCGAGTCGGCGAACGGCACCGTGTACGCCGGTTACTACACCGGCAACACGATCCAGCCGTCGAGCACCGGGGTGTCCGATGCCGGGATCGAGGCCCAGTGCATCCTGCGCTACAAGGGCTTCAACCCCGGCACGATCGACGGGGTGTTCGGCTCGAACTCGCGGGCCGCGGCCCTGGCATTCCAGAAGAAGATGAACCGGGACCACCACGCCGGCCTGACCGAGGACGGCAAGGTCGGCAAGAACACCTGGCCCTGGCTCCGTAACTCGAGCTACTACTAGAGCGGCCCGGCCGGCGGCTCACCGGGGCCGCCGGCCCTACTTCGCCTCGGCCAGTACCCGGCCGGTCTCCAGCAGAGTCTTGAGGTCGGAGAGCAGACGGGACCAGCCACCGCGGAGCATGTCGGGCAGCAGGCCGTCGGCGTCGAGGTCGCCGTGGACCACGGTCAGCTTCACGACGCCGTCCTCGGCCGGCTCGAGGTCGAACGTGACCGTCGAGCGGGGTTCGGCGGCGATCGTCGCGCGGGTCTGCTCGTCGACGCCCATCGCCTGCGCCCACTCGGGCGTGAACGTGTGCCAGGTGTACGAGAGGCGCCGGTACGGCTCGGCGACGAGGACGCGCTGGTCGGGGTGCTCGGTGACGGTGCCCTTCTCTGCCCAGGTCATGGGCGCGTCCGGCGTCCAGTCGGTGCGGAACTCCACGCCCCAGTAGGCCCGGGTGAACCCGGGATCCTGCAGCGCTTTCCACAGCCGCTCGGGCGTCGTCCGGATGTAGGTCGTGTACACGAATTCGGTGCTGCCCATCGGGTTCTCCAATGCGTTTTCGAGGTCGGCGAGGGCGCGCGCGTGCGGGCGGTGGTAGCGGGTGATCCAGCGGTCGGCGATCGCGGTGATCGGGCCGGCGTCCAGATAGTGCAGTTTTTCGCGGCCGTGCCGCGCGACGCGGATGAGGCCGGCCGCCTCGAGCACCGCGAGGTGCTTGCTGACCGCCTGACGGGTCAGGTCGAGATCGGCGCAGAGCTCGCGCAGGCTCTGGCCGTTGCGCTCGTTCAGCCGGTCGAGGAGCAGCCGGCGGGACGGGTCGGCGAGCGCTTTGAAGACCGGATCGTCCATGGGTAACCTCCCGGTTGCCTAAGTTAGGGAACCGGGAGGTTGCGTGTCAAGGTCAACCGCGCTCGAACGGGGACGTGAACACGCGGTTCCCGCAGATCGAGCCGGTCGTGCCGGTGGGCCACCAGACCGGGACGTCGCCGCCGTGGTTCGGGAGCCCGACCAGCAGGCGGGTCGGGCGCACGACGCATTCGTCGCCGTTACCGCCGATCCGGGCCCACTCCAGGTAGGCGAACGCCTTCTGGTGCGGGGCGAGCCGGATGGTCGCCGGCGGTTCGGTGCCGGGCTGCCTCGCCGTGGTCGTCTTCCACTTGTCGTTGCCGTTGACCAGGGTCAGGGTCGGGTAGCCGGTCAGCGTGCAGGTGTGGGACTCGGCGGTGATCACGAGCGTGGCGACCGCGTTGCCGCTGGCGCCCTCGGGTTCGGGCATCTGCACGTCGACGTTTCCGGCCGCGCACTCGGGGTCGGGCAGCTTCGACGGCGGCGGTCCGGACGGGGAGTCCGACGGGACCGGAGTGGTGACCGACGGGACCGGGTAGGCGTGCTCGGCCTCCGCGTGGCGGCGAACCGTGCGGCGGGTGGTGGAGTGCGAGGAGGTGCAGGCGGTGACCGCGGCGAGCAGCGCCGCCGCGGCGGCGAGAACGCGGAGGCGGGGTCCCATGTCTACGGACGCTATTCACTGTGCGCAACCGCTAGTCTTCGGGTGCTGACGTTGCCTCTGACCTGGAGCGTTTCGTGCGGGAGATCGCTGTCTTCAGCGGTAGTGCCCACCCCGGCCTCGCGGCCGCCATCTGCGAGTACCTCGACACCCCACTGCTGCCGGTCCGCGTCGACCGGTTCGCCAACGACTGTCTCGAAGTGCAGTTGCAGGGCAACTGCCGGGAACGCGACGTGTTCCTCGTCCAACCGCTGGTGCGGCCGGTGCAGGAGCACCTCGTCGAACTACTGATGATGATCGACGCCGCGCGCGGCGCGTCGGCGGCCCGCACCACGGTCGTCCTGCCGCACTACGCCTACGCGCGGTCCGACAAGAAGGACACCCCGCGGATCTCGATCGGCGGCCGGCTGGTCGCGGACCTGCTGGTCGCCGCGGGTGCGAGCCGGATCCTCACGATGACGCTCCACTCGCCCCAGGTGCACGGGTTCTTCAGCGTGCCGGTCGATCACCTCCATGCGCTGCGCGAGCTGGCCGGGTATTTCGCCCAGTACGACCTCTCGAACACCACCGTCGTGTCGCCCGACCTCGGCAACGCCAAGGAGGCGGCCCGGTTCGCCCGCCGGCTAGGCGTCCCGGTAGCGGCCGGCGCCAAGCAGCGGTTCGCCGACGATCGGGTGTCGATCAGCTCGGTGATCGGCGACGTCGCCGGGCGGGACATCATCGTGCTGGACGACGAGATCGCGAAGGGCAGCACGGTGCTCGAGCTGCTCGACCGGTTGCGTGAGTTGGGTGCGCGTTCGGTGCGGCTCGCGTGTACGCACGGGTTGTTCGCGGCCGGTGCGCTGAAGCGGCTCGGTGATCAGCCTGATGTCGTGGAGATCGTTTGCACCGATACGGTGCCGATTCCGGTGTCGGATCGGATCGAGAAGTTGAGGGTGCTGTCGATCGCGCCGGCGCTGGCCGAGGCGATGCGGCGGATTCATGATGGGGAGTCGGTTAGTGCGTTGTTCGATGTGCCTGGGACGGTGGACTGAGGCGCGGGATGTTCGGTGCGGGGGCGGGGGCGGGTGCGGGTGCGGGTGCCGGCTTTGCCGGCGAGCGCCCTCGGCGCCGGTGGGGCCGGTGGGGCCGCTGAGGCCAGCGAGGTCGGCGGTGTGCCCGAGGCCGACGGGGCAGGAGGTGCTTGAGGTCGGCGGGGCCGGGGGCGGATGAGGCCAGCGAGGTCGGCGTGGCCCCTGAGGCCAGGGCGGCAGGGGATCCCGAGGCCGGCAGGGCCGGGGGTGCCTGAGACCAGCGAGGTCGGCGGGCGTCTGAGGCCGGTGGGACCGGGGTGCCCGAGGCCAGCGGGGCAGGAGTGCGCTGAGGCCGGCGGGGTAGAGGGCGCTGAGGCCAGCGAGGCAGCCGGGGGCGGCTGAAGCCGTTGGGACAGACCGGTCCACTGGGGTCCGAGGGCTCAGCGGGACTGCTGAGGCCGGGACAGCTCGTGGAACAGCTGAGGCGATCGGGGTCGGCGAGGCTGTTGAGACAGTGGGGTTGGGTGGGGGCGCTGAGGCCGGTGGGGCGTAGGGCAGCGGGGTCGGTGGGGCAGCGGGTCGGCGGGGCCGCTGGGGCGGCGGGCAGGCCATCCGGCTTCACGTTGTCCGCTCGGCCATTGGGCATCGGCCAGCGACCGCAACGCGGTGCGCAGCGCTGCGGGGAGCACCTCGGGCGCCGTCGCGGAGAACGCGGTCGGGCTGAAGCCACTGGTCGACGCGTTGCGCGCGTAGAGCCGACCGTCCGGCAGCATCGCGGCCAGCCCTCGGCCTCCGCGCGGCCTCGGCCTCCGCGCGGCCTCGGCCTCCGCGCGGCCTCGGCCTCCGCGCGGCCTCGGCCTCCACGCGGCCTCGGCCTCCGTATGGCCCTGGCCTCCGCGTGGCCCGGCCATCAGCCCTCGGCATTCTGCCTGGGCCGGCTTCCATCCCTGGCCCTGGCCCCCGCCCGGCCCCGGCCCTTGGCCTCGGCCCGGCTTCCATCCTTGGCCGGCCGCCCCGGCCCCGGCCTTACCGCCGGCCCCGCGGCCCGACCCCGGCCCCGCGGCCCGGCCCTGCGGCCCGGCCCCCGGCCTCACCCCCGGCCCCCGCGGCCCGGCCCCCGGGCCCCGCAGCCCGGCCCCCGGCCCGGCCCCGGCGCGACTCCGGCCCCCGCGTCAGCTGACGCAGAGGCAGAACGGGTGGCCGGCTGGGTCGAGGAAGACGCGGAACGTCTCGCCGGGCTGATGGTCGTGTTTGGTCGCACCCAGCGCCACTACCGCCGCCTCGCCCCCGTCGAGATCGTCGACGATCACATCCAGGTGCATCTGCTGAGGAACGTCCTGCCCCGGCCACTGCGGCGGCCGGTAGTTCTCGACCTGCTGGAACGAGATGACCTGCCCGTACTCGGCGCGAATCTCGGCCCAGCCGGGAGACGTCTCGACCTTCCAGTCGAGCATCGTGCCGTAGAACGTCGCGAGCGCGCCCGGATCGGCGCAGTCGAGCACCAGGCTCGGAAAGCGTGCGATAGCCATGCCGACTTGCTACCACCCACCCCCGACAAAACCCGCTCAGATCGCGAAGCGGCTGACCTTCTCCGGGCGCAGGACGATCCGGACGACGCCGGTCTCGCGCCAGTCGTCGAGGAGCTTCTGCTGGTCGGCGTCGAGCGGGCCGTAGTAGCGCCCGGCCAGGCGCGTCGCCAGCTCGAGGCCGCCGTCATCGTGGAGCGTGACCGGGCCCTCGGCCGCGACCCAGCGCTCCGGCTCCCCGGTCGGCGACGCGACGACGACCGACGCCCGGGGCTGCTCTCGGAGGCGGGCGAGCTTCGGCGCGCCCTGGACCGAGAACATCTGCAGGTCGCCGCCGTCGGTGACCTCGAACCACACCGGACGCGGCGCGGGCCAGCGGTCCGCCTTCGGGGCCACGGTCAGGAACGCGTAGAGCGGACGGGTGAGCAGGGCCAGATCGTCGTCGCGGAACACCCGCCCACCCTATGACGACCGCGTCACCGCACCGGGGACGTGCTCCACGTCGACTCGGTGTTGAAAGTCCCGACGCGCTGCACCGAGCCGATCACCCGTTCACACTCCGCGCGCACGGCCGCGACCGTGCTGCCCTTCCGGACCTGACAGCTGACCGTGAGCACCTCCGATCCGGAGTGCTGGGAGATCCTCACCTCGAGTGAGCCGGCGTCGACCCGCGCCGACCGGCCGGCGACGGTGGCGTTCTCCTGCAGGTCACCCGCGGGTGTGCCCGGCTCCAGGCCGACCGACACCGCGTGCGCGACGCCCCGCTCGCCGTTGAACGCGATCCCCACGTGCGGGGCGCCCACCAGGTGCTCGATCCGGCTCTGTATCAGCGCCAACCCGTCCGGACGGGCCACCGTGAACGGCATCGCCATCGGCTTCCCGCCGCCTACCCGCAACGACGACGCCACCCGCACGGCGATCGCGCGCGGGTCGTCGAAACCCAGGACCCGGACGATGGCGGTGGCGCCGGGCGCCCAATCCCAGGTCAGCCACCCGCTGTCCGGCCCACCCCGCGACGAGCCGGCGGTCCAGGTCGACGGCGCCCCGTTGACGTCGGGCCCCGCGACCGGCGACGCGATCGCGCCCCCGTAGAGCGGCGACGTCGCCCCGGGAACGGCGAGGTCGATCGTGATCTCCTCGGACCCCTGCCCCGTCGCCAGGTAGTTCTCGTGCTGAAGGGTGACGTTCCGAATCCGCTGCGTCAGCTCGTGGGGCAACCAACCGGGCTCGATGAGCGTCCGCAAGGGATTGAAGGTAGTGGGAGCAGCGACCGGGGCGGTCACGACCGGAGCCGGCCGGTCGGCCGGGGTCGGGCGGAAGAACACGACCGCCGTCACGATCACCACGGCGGCTGCGGCCGCGGCCGCGACCCACTGCCGGGGCCGGTGCCGCCGGCGGCGGCCGAGCGCGACGACGCGGTCGAGGTCGACGCCGGTCGGAGGCGCCGGATCGGCGGAGATCTCGGCCAGCAGAGCGCGGGTGCGGGTCTCGTCCATGGTCAGCTCCACCGCCCATTCGTGTGTTCGCTCTCCGGGAGGGCCCGGCGCAGGGTCGCCAGGGCCTTGGACGTCTGGCTCTTCACGGTGCCGGGGGAGCAGCTCAGCGCGTCGGCGGTCTGGTCGACAGACAGGTCGGTGTAGAACCGCAGGACGAGTACCGCGCGCTGGCGCGGCGGCAGCGCGGCGAGCGCGGTCCGCAGCGTGACCGAGTCCTCGACCTCCGGGGAAGCCCCGGCCAGTTCCGGCGGCGAGTCGACGAGCACGACCCTTCGCGACCACGAGGTCCGGCGCTCGTTCAGGAACACCCGGACGAGGACGGTCCGCGCGTAGGCGGCCCGGTCGGTCGCGGCGGACGCCTTGTCCCAGTGGACGTAGAGCTGGAGCAGCGCGCCCTGCACCAGGTCGTCGGCGCGGTGCCAGTCCTGGCACAGCACGTACGCCAGCCGGTGCAGGCCCGGCAGGTGCCCCTGCGCGAACTCGCGGTAGGCCTGTTCCCGTGGGTCGACCACGCCATCCCCTTCGCTGCCGGACGTCCCTCCTTTCGACAGAGGCGCCCGGCCCGCGATTCGGTTGCCTACCGGTTCAACCAGGCCGCGGCCCGGCGGGCCGACGCCCGGGACAGCCACGCGTCCTGCACGATCTCGACGAGTTCCTCCCGGCTCAGCTCACCCAGGCGCGAGGCCCGGACCAGCACCGACGGGTGGCCGTCGAAGTGCTTGGTGGTGAAGTCCGGGTCGACCGCGTCCGGGCGCGGGTTGCGGAAGAACACGAACGACTTCCCGCCGACCTGGTAGACCGGGTTGTCCCCGGAGCCGCCGTCGACCGTGACGTGCGGCATCGCGAGCGCGAGCTCGTGGACGTCGTCGACGGTTGCCATCGTCAGTCGTCCAGCGACGCCAGCGTCGCGGAGTCCCAGGTGAGCACCGGGCCGGCGTCGGCGACGCGGACGCTCACCCCGCCGTCGGCCCAGCGGATCGAGACCTCGTCGCCGGGGAACGGGTTGGCCGCGTACAGGTACCGCGGCGACCCGTCGTGGTTGATCCGGATCTCGTCGCGCGCGACGAGCAGCCCCGAGTCGGGCCGGTGCACGACCTCGAGGCAGTAGCCGCCGTGACACGACCGCGCCTCGACGGAGTTCCCGACCGTCAGGTTGGACGACACCCAGCGCACGACCAGCACGACGATCAGCAGCGCGACGAGCGCAGCCGCGACGAACCATCCGCGCCGGGACTTCACTGGGGTCTCAACCGTGGTCATGCTCCACATCGTACGAACGCCCGACAAGGATCACGAGCTGCTGCGTCGCCCGGGTCATGGCCACGTACCGGTCGACCGCGGTCTCGAATTTCTCCGGCTCGACCAGCACGACCAGGTCGAACTCCAGCCCCTTGGCCAGCTCCGGCGTCAGCGAACGGACCCGCGGCCGCTCCTCGAATGTCGGATCCCCGATCACACACGCGACCCCCTCGGTATGCGAGCTCAACCACGCCTCGACGATCGCATCCCGGTCCGACAGAATTCCGTGCACCACCGGCAACCCGTTGCTGCGGATCGACGTCGGCACGTTCGCGTCGGGCAGCGCGGCCCGGATCACCGGCTCGGCCTCGGCCATGACCTCGGCCGGCGTCCGGTAGTTGATCGTCAGCGACGCCAGCTCGATGCGGTCGAGCCCGATCCGGCGCAGCCGCTCCTCCCACGACTCGGCGAACCCGTGCCGGGCCTGGGCCCGGTCGCCGACGATCGTGAAGCTCCGCGACGGGCACCGCAGCAGCAGCATCTGCCACTCCGCGTCGGTCAGTTCCTGGGCCTCGTCGACGACGATGTGCGCGAACGGGCCGGCCAGCGCGTCCGGATCGGCGACCGGCAGCCCGCTGTCGTCGACCAGCACGTCGTCGAAGTCCTCGACCCGCAGCATCGAGACCAGGCCCATCCCGTACTCGTCGTCGGACCGAGCCAGGTCGTCGACGACCTGGTCCATGCGCTCGCGCTGGGCGGCCAGCGCGGCCCGCCGCTGCCGGTCACGCCGGCCCGCGGACGCGTCCCCGAGCCGCTGCCGGGCTGCGTCCAGGATCGGCAGGTCCTCCACCGTCCAGGCTTTCGCGTCCGTCCGCTGCAGGGTGCGGACCTCGTCCGGGCTCAGCCAGGGTGCGCAGCGCCGCAGGTACGCGGGCACCGACCACAGATCACTGACGAGATCGGCCGCGTCCAGCAGCGGCCAGGCCCGGTTGAGCGTCGACCGCAGGTCCCGGTGGTGGGCCAGCGTCTTCCGGAGGTCGTCCTCCTTCTCCTCGTCGTCGAGCTTGGCCACCAGGATCTCGACGAGTTCCTCCCAGATCGCCTCCCGGGCCTCGTTGTGCGGAGTGCCGTGTCCCGGCGCGTCGAACGCTTCCCGCCAGTCGTCGGCGGTCAGCGACAGGCCCGCGATCCGCGTCACCGCCGTAGGTGGTTCCTCGTAGAACCGCACGGCCGCGTCCACGGCCTTCACCCATTTGGCGGACGCCTTGAGGCGCGCCGTTCCGGCGTCGGCTTCAGGTGCGGCGGACGCGCCCTCGGGCAGGAGGTCACGCAGCGTGCAGGTCTGGACGTCCTCCTCGCCGAGGCTCGGGAGGACGTCGGCGACGTAGGCGAGGTAGGGGTGGTGCGGTCCGACGAAGAGGACGCCGCCCCGCCGGGAGCCGAGCCGCGGATCGGAGTAGAGCAGGTACGCGGTGCGGTGCAGCGCGACGACGGTCTTGCCGGTGCCGGGCCCGCCGTCGACGACCAGCGCGCCGCGGGAGCCGGCCCGGATGATCGCGTCCTGGTCGGCCTGGATCGTGCCGAGCACGTCACGCATCTGGGCCGACCGGTTCGTGCCGAGGCTGGCGATGAACGCCGACTGGTCGTCGAGGGCGGCGTGCCCCTCGAGCCCGTCGGGCGTGAAGACCTCGTCCCAGTAGTCGCTGATCCGGCCCCGGGTCCAGCGGTAGCGACGGCGGCTGACCAGGCCCATCGGGTTGGCGTGGGTCGCGCCGAAGAACGGTTCGGCGGCGGCCGTGCGCCAGTCGACGAGAAGCCGGTGGCCGTTCGGGTCGGTCAGGCCGAGGCGCCCGATGTAGGTCGGCCCGGACTCGTCGACGATGCGGCCGAGCGTCAGGTCGAGGCCGTAGCGACGGATCGTGCGGAGGCGGGCGGTGAGCCGGTGCACCTCCAGGTCGCGGTCCAGGGCGGTCTGTCCGATGCCGCCGGGCGCCCGGCGTTCGGCGTCCAGACGCGCTTCGAGGTCGGCGATCGTCGCCTCGAGGCTCTCCGCGATCGCCGCGAAATGCTTCTCGTCGTCGGCGATCAGGCCCGGGTCGGCTTTGGCGGCGAGGGCCGCGGGAAGGGCGAAAGGAGAACTCACGATGAGTGAGTGTGCGCGCTGACCGGGGCCTTGCCGCAAGATCCCCCCTCTGCTATACGTTCAAGAGGGAACGAAGCTGACCTCCTTCGCCGCTAGCGTCGGCGCCATGGACTGGAAGATCGAACTCATCCCCGTGCCGGTCACCGACGTCGACCGGGCCAAGGCCTTCTACGAGAAGATCG
This sequence comes from Cryptosporangium phraense, assembly GCF_006912135.1. Taxonomy (NCBI): domain Bacteria; kingdom Bacillati; phylum Actinomycetota; class Actinomycetes; order Cryptosporangiales; family Cryptosporangiaceae; genus Cryptosporangium; species Cryptosporangium phraense. The sequence continues at coordinate 345,965 of NZ_VIRS01000003.1, forward strand.
GTTTCCACGCCGATCACGATCACGCCGTGCGTCCCGGGCTGCGGTTCGTGCAGTTCACCCCGCCGGGGTCGGCGTGCTCGATCGTCCTCGGCGAGGGCATCACCGAGAAGACGCCCGGCAGCCAGGAGATCCAGGTCGTCGTCGGCGACGCCGAGGAGGCGCGGGCCCAGTTGATCGCGGCCGGCGTGGAGGCGAGCGACGTCGACCCGCAGCCCTGGGGCAACTTCGTCTACTTCCGCGATCCCGATGGCAACTCCTGGGCCCTGCAAGCGATCGGTCACCGATAGGACGGTCGCTGGGCAGCGTCCTCGCCGCCAGGCGGTAGCGGCATCCCGCGCGCTCGCCGCCGGTCACGAGCTGGGTGCGCTCGATGAGCTGCGCCGGTGGGCCGCTCGACCGCGTCGGACCGGCGATCGCGATCTCGGTCGGGGTCACCTTGGCGGGCATTGGTGGCCTGGCCTGCCGACCGGCGTTCCTTCGAGCGGCGGGGCAGGCCCGCCTGGGCGTCAGGCCGTGAGCGGGTGGGCGTCCAGCGCGGTGGTGAGCCAGCGGACCACCGGTTGGAGGGTCGGCATCTCCGGTGTCCCGGAGATCCGCGCGACCAGCTGGAAATACCGCTCGGCGTGCGGGTCGCCGCCGATCTCGACCCGGGTGCGCAGCGCGGCCCGGTAGGCCGGCGAGTCGACCGCGCCGAACTCGGCCGTGTATGCGGCGACGATCTCGTCGACGATCGGCCCGGCGTCGGCCGCGGCCGGGTCGACGCCGTCGGCCAGGGCTCGTTCGACCGTCGCGCGGACGGTCTCGGTGAGCGCGCCGTGCAGGCCCTCCTCGCGGTTCGCCGCCTGGTGCTCGGCGGCCCGCCGGGCGCTGGCCCGGAACTCCGGGTCGTTGATCAGCTCGGCGAGCGTGACCCAGTCGTCGAGCTGCTGCGGGGTCGGCTCGGCCGGCAACTCCGGCAGCGACGCCCGCATCAGCGCGACGAAGTCGGGGTTGGCGTCGACGTTGCCGAACGTCTCGTCGATGAACGTGGTCAGCAGGCGCTCCCGCTCGGCGGCGGAGAGACGGGCGAGGCGGTTCAAGAGGGACACCTCCGCGGGCTGGGTGCCCCGCGCGGCGATCAGGGAGAGCACCGCGCGACGGGCCTGGAGTAACCGGATCTGTGCTGTCGCCGCGGCCGCGTGGGCGGCCGCGACGCCGGCGAGATCGACCTGTCGCTCCACGACCTGCCGGATCGTCGCCAGGTCGAGGCCCAGCTCACGCAGCGCGCAGACCAGTTCGAGCCGGGCCAGCGCTCCGTCGTCGTAACGGCGGTACCCGGCCGGGGTGCGGCCCGATTCCGGGACCACCCCGACGTCCGCATAGAAGCGGATCGTGCGGACCGGCAGACCGGTCCGCACGGACAGCTCACCGATGGAGTACAGGTCTTTCACGCGGACCAGCGTGCCGCCTCCAGTGGGTGGAGACTCAAGCCCGGATCTTCGCGAGCCGGGCCTCGGTCGGCCAGCGGACGTCGTAAGCCCAGCCGAAGCGCTCGAAGAGCCAGATCGTCCGGGCCGAGATGTCGATCTCGCCGCGGCGGACGCCGTGCCGGGCCTGGGTCGGGTCGGCGTGGTGCAGGTTGTGCCAGGCCTCACCCATGCTCAGGATGGCCAGTGGCCAGAAGTTCGTCGCCTTGTCGCGGGCCGCGAACGGCCGCTCGCCGATCATGTGGCAGACCGAGTTCACCGACCAGGTGACGTGGTGCAGCAACGTGATCCGGACCAGCCCGGCCCAGAAGAACGCGGTCAGCGCCCCGAACCACGACCAGGTGATCAGCCCGCCCAGCACGGCCGGCAGCACCAGCGTCACGATCGTCAGCGGGCCGAACAGCCGGTGCACGATCCGGATGTCCTTGTCCTCGATCAGGTCGGGCGCGAAGCGCCGCTGGTTGGTCAGCGACCGGTCGAGGATCCAGCCCAGGTGGGCGTGCCAGAAGCCCCGGGCCAGCGCGACCGGTGAGGTGCCGAACAGCCAGGGCGAGTGCGGGTCGCCCTCCTTGTCGGCAAAGGCGTGGTGCCTGCGGTGGTCGGCCACCCAGTGCCGGACCGGCCCCTGCACGGCCATGCTTCCGGCCACCGCGAGCGCCACCCGCAGCGGTCGTTTCGCTTTGAACGACCCGTGGGTGAAATAGCGGTGGTAGCCCACCGTCGTCCCCAGACAGGTCACGACGTAGAAGAACACCGCCAGCCCGACGTCGACCCAGCTCAGGCCCCAGCCCCAGGCGAACGGGACGGCGGCCAGCAGGGCCAGGAACGGCAGGATGACGAACAGGTACACGGTGAAGTGGGCGGGAATCGGTCGTCGGCCCTCGAGCAGGCTCTTCGGCCCGCGCTGCGGCGTGCCGGATTCTTCGTCAACAGCAGTGGACACGGCCGTCCCTTACGCAGTAGGTAGTGGCGCGGGACCTACGCCCGGAACGTAACCCCATTGCAGGACTACCCGTAGAACGGCGGCATTCCACCACGTGAAGTGCGCGGGTTGCGTCTACCTCGGGATTCGGGCCCGGTAGGCCTCGCGGCTGGCCTCGATGCCGGGGACGTGCTCGATCGCCCAACCGGCCAGCGCGAGGGCGGGAGGGATGAGGCTCTGGCCGGTGGGAGTGAGGGCGTATTCGACCCGGGGTGGGGCTTCCGGGTAGGCGGTGCGCGAGACCAGCCCGTCGCGTTCGAGGTTCCGGAGCGTCAGCGTGAGCATGCGCTGGGAGATGCCCGGGATCTGCTGGTGCAGGTCGGTGAAGCGCACCGCGCCCTGGTCGAGCGTGACGACGATCAGCAGCGTCCATTTGTTGCAGATCTGGTCGAGGATCGCGCGCAGCGTCTGGCCGTTGTCGCCGCGGATCATGCAGGTGTGCTGGTACTCCGACATCGGTGCTCCTCGCGCACACGCGTGTGCCTTTTACAGGCCGGTTCGTGGTGACGCATCATGTGCCTACTTACTGATCGTAACTAACGAGGTCACCATGGAAATCGCCTACTGGATCGTCGCCGGCCTGCTCGCGGTCTTCTACCTGTACGCGGGCGGGCAGAAGGTGCTCCGGAGCCAGGATCAGCTGCGGCCGATGATGGGGTGGGTCGACCAGGTCGGGATGCCGCTGACGCGGACGATCGGTGTGCTGGAGGTGCTCGGCGCGATCGGGCTGATCCTGCCGCCGCTGACCGGGATCGCCGCCTGGCTCGCGGTGGCGGCGGCGATCGGCCTGGTGCTGGTGCAGGCCGGGGGGATCGTCACGCACTTACTGCGCGGCGAGGTGAAGGTGATCGGGCTGAACGTGGTGCTGCTGGCCTTGGCCGCGGTGGCCGCCTGGCTGGCCACGTCGGTCGTCTGACCCTTCGTCCCTCGAGGGGCAGCGCGGAGAGCGCTCGGCCGACTACAATCCGCGACTACTCGCGTCGCTGGGGGGCCGACAGTTGCTCAGACGTAAGCAGTCGCCGCGGAGACCGTCCACCGCGCCGTTACCGCGAGAACCGTCCGTCTACACCGTGCTCCAGCGGGTCAGCGTCATGATCGGGTTGTTCGCGCTGGCCCCGCTGACGCGGATCTGGGATCGGCCCTGGCCGGTCCGGCTCGTCTTCGCCCTGGCCGTCGTGACGTTGCTCGCGGCGACGACGTACGACCTGTTGCCGCGCTGGTTCCGGCGGCGGTCGGTGCTGCTGGTGGGGGTGTTGGGCGTCTCGATCGTGGCCGCGCTGGTGCCGGCCGCGCTCAGCGAGCCGGAGGCGGCGGTGGGGCAGTTGCCGGAGGCGGCCGGCCGGGCGACGTTCACGACGCCGCGGCCGGGACAGTCCTTCGCGCTCGTGGAGCGGAAGGGCGGTGAGTACACCGACGGGTTCGTCGCGACCGGTACGTGCACGGTGCCGCCGGAGTACAGCGCGGTGATCGGGTACCGGGCCACCGACGGGTCGGGCTACTGGCTGCTCAGCGACGGGATCCTGGGCGACTGCGCGTCCGACGGCGTCACCCGGCGGTGGACGGCCGGGCGGGTCGATCCGAGCTGGGGCGCTCCCGGGGTGCGGCGGGCGGCGGCGCTCGTCGTGATCGTGATGCGGCGGGATTTGGCTCTGCGCGCTCAGGTCGACAAGCAGAAAGGCGAGCCGCTGCGGCTGCCCAGGCCGGCCGCTTCGGTCACGGTCTTCACGACTCGGGTCGCCCTGAGGTAGCGGCCCGGTGCGCGAGGGCGAGGGCGTGGGCTCGGCCGGGGCAGCGGTGTTCGCCGGCGCCGAAGGCCAGGCCGTCGGCCAGGGCCACGAGGACGACCTCGCCGGCGTCGACGGTGAGGTCGCCGAGCCGGGTCGGGGTCAGCGCGACCCGCTTCGTGGTCGGGGCCGGTGGGTCGTCGCGGAGGACGTCGTCGATCGGCCTGGTCCGGGCGCGCTCGATGAGCGTCGTCGTGGCCTGGCAGGCCTGGACCAGGAGGCCGATCCGGGCCGCGGTGGCCTCGTCGTGGTCGCCGCCCAGGATGTCGACCAGGCGGTCGACGGCCGCGTCGGCTCGGGGCTCGTCGCCGGTGCCGGGCTGGTAGGCCTGGGCTACGTCCGCGACGAGCGCCACCGGCACGTCCAGCCCGAGCGCCCGCGCCAGCGTGGCGACCGGATGGTCGTCGGACTCGGTTGACCGGAGGGCGTCCGGGGGAACCGTCGCCAGGAGGTCGACGACCAGGGCCCGGCGTCGGCGATGGGGCTCGCCGGAGCTGAACCGGGCCACCGAGGCCCGCAGCCACCCCACCCCGCGGTCGCCGGGCGGCACGCCCGGCACCGCGAACGTGGGGGAGGTGAGCACGGCCTCGGCCGGAAGCTGCTGCATCCGGCGACGCTAGCCCGCGGACGGTTCGCCCAGGGCCGAACGATCCCCCCGGCCGCTCTCGCCGCCCACCTGCGCGTCCGCGGGCCGGGGTCACCAGGGAATCGGGCCGGCGTCCTCGAAGTAGCCGCCGGTCGGGCCGTCGTCCGGGAGCGTCGCGAGCCGGATCGCGATCGCCGCGCCCTGCTCGGGCGTCCGGACACCGCGGAAACCGTTGAGGTCGGTCGCGACGAAGCCCGGGCAGCCGAGATTGATCAGGATGTTCGTGTCCTTCAGCGCCTTCGCGTACTGGACCGTGATCCCGTTGAGGAACGTCTTCGACGGCGCGTAGGCCATGCTCAGCGGGCCGGTGTCGCCCTGGTCGGCGGTCTGCCGGGTCAGCGACCCGACGCTGCTCGACATGTTCACGATCCTCGGCTTCGCCGAGCGGCGCAGCAGCGGCAGCAGCGCGTCGGTGACCCGCACGACGCCGATGATGTTGGTCTCCACGACGGTCCGGATCACCGCCGGGTCGGCCTTCGTCGGCTCCTGGCCGAAGCCACCGGTGATCCCCGCGTTGTTGACCAGCACGTCCAGTCCGCCGCGCTCCTCCAGCAGCGCGGCCGCCGCCGCGACGCTCGCGTCGTCGGTGACGTCGAGCGGGACGCCGAACGCGTCGACGCCGGCTGCCCGCAGCTTCTCGACCGCGGCCTCGCGACGCGCGTCGTCCCGGGCGCCGACGCCGACGCTCCAGCCGAGCGCGCCCAGCCCGGCCGCGATCTCGTACCCGATGCCCTTGTTCGCGCCGGTGACCAGCGCCGTGGTGTTCATGTCCCGATCGTGGCCCCGGCCGGCGGCGCGGGGCCAACACCGTGTGGGTGGCGATCGATACCTCTGGAGTATCGATGCGCGGGTAGCGTGGTCGGCATGGAGACGCGCGAGCTGCGGTATTTCGTCGCGGTGGCCGAGGAACTGCACTTCGGGCGGGCGGCGGAACGACTCGGGATCGCCCAGCCGCCGCTGTCGCGGACGATCCAGCAGCTCGAGCGGCGTCTCGGGGTGCCGCTGTTCGAGCGCACCAGCCGGGCCGTGGCGCTGACCGAGGCCGGGGCCGTGCTGCTGCGCGAGGGGCTGGCCGCCCTCGACGCGGTGGCCGCGGCCGAGCGCCGGACCCGCCGGGCCGCCCCCGGCTCGCCCGCCGTCGTGCTCGCGTCGAAGGCCGGGGCGTCCAGCGAGCTGCTGGCCAAACTCCTCGACGCGTACGCCGCCGAGCCCGGCGCGGTGACCGTCGACGTGCAGTTGTGCGGGATCGGCGAGCAGGAGGCGTACCTGCGCGACGGCCGGGCCGACGTCGCGCTGCTGCACCGTCCGTTCGACAACACGGCCGGGTTCGACTACGAGGAGCTGCGGACCGAGGGGCAGGTCGTGCTGGTCCCGTCGGGTCACCCGGCCGCGACCCGGCCGTCGATGACCCTGGCCGAGGCCGGCGCGCTGCCCGGCCTGCCGTCGGCCCGCTGGCCGCTGCGCGACGGGACCTACCCGGCCGGCCCCGGCCCCGAGGTGCACGAGCACCTGCAGATGGTGCAGCTGATCGAGCTCGGCCGGGCCTCGGCGGTGATCCCGGAGTCGGCCCGCCTGCACCTGCGCGACGGCCTGGCGGCGGTGCCGGTGGTGGACGCTCCGCCGGTCACGACCGTGATCGCGTGGCCGCCGCACAGCCGCTCCCAGGCCGTGGCCGCCCTGGTGCGAGCCGCTACCCGGCTGTGAGGGTTTCCGGGGACGGCTCGCCGCCGCCGGAGGTGCTCAGCGTGGCTCGCGCTCGTTGCCGGGCGCCCATCACCGCGGTGCCGACTCCCGCCGGCTGAGTCACCTTCCGTTGCCCCTGGCCCGAACCTGACCGACCGCCGGTCGGCGGCGGCCCCGCGCGCACGGCGCGGGCCGCGGCCGCTCCGGAGTTGTTCGCCCGGTACGAGACGGAACCCATCCAGGTCGTGCGCTCGATACAGCGTTTCCCCGATCTCGTTGACGCACCCAGCCCGCCCCCCGAGAGTCGATTTCGCCCCTCGGAGACCGAATCGCGCGATCGCGTCGACGTGGCGGCCTTCTCGAATCGGAGGTCCCGCCATGCTTCGTCGTCTTCCTCTACTGATCGCCGCCGTGCTCGCGTTGATCGCGGTCGGCGCCGCGCCCGCCCAGGCCGCAACCGACCGGTACGTCGCTCTCGGCGACTCGTACTCGGCCGGCAACGGCGCCGCGAGCAGCAACCTCAACCTCGGCTGCGGCCGGAACACCTACGCCTACCCCTATCTGGTCGCGGCGCAGCGTCCGAATACCGCTCTGACGTTCGCCGCCTGCCAGGGCGCGGTGACGACGGACGTCATCAACTCCCAGGTCGACAGCCTCAGCGCAGCCACCACCTACGTCACGATCACGATCGGCGGGAACGACATCGGGTTCGTCAACCTGGTCGTGGGCTGCACGCTGGGGAACTGCGCCTCGACGATCACCTCGACGAACGCCCAGATCGCCAACCAGCTGCCGGCGAAACTCGACGCCGCCTACGCGGCGATCCGCAGCCACGCTCCGAACGCGACGGTCGTCGTGCTCGGCTACCCGAAGCCGTTCGCCGGTCGCACCTGCGCGGCCACGCCCGGCGTGACGCTCGCCGAGGAGACCGGCCTCAACGGCCTCGTCGACAACCTCGACGGCGTCATCCGGACGCGCGCCCAGGCGGCCGGCTTCACGTACGGTGACCCCGGCTCGTACTGGTCGGGGCACGACATCTGCGCGGCGACGCCGTACACGAACGGCTGGGTCGTGATCCCGGCGACCGACAGCTATCACCCGACCCGGGCCGGCTACGCGAACGGCTACGCGCCGCTCGTCCGCTCGATCATCGGCTGAGCCGCGTCAGCCGCGCCGACCACAGCCGACCGGACCGCATAGAGCGCCAGAGCGAGATCGACGAGGTCGCTGGGTCTGCCCAGCGACCTCGCGGTCAGTTCCTGGAGACGGCGCAGCCGGTACAGCACGGTGTTGCGGTGGCAGTACAGCGCCCGGGCGGTCGCGACCGCGGAGCCCTCGCAGCGCAGCCAGGCCTCGAGCGTGTCGAGCAGCGGCTCCCGGTGACGGGTCGGGAGGGCCAGCACCGCGCCGAGCACCTCCCGGACCAGGTCGTCGGCCAGATCGGGCTCGGCCAGCACCAGCGCGTGCGGCAACCGCCGGTCGAACCGCGCGATCTCCGGCGTCGTCCGGTCCGTGCACGTGCGGAGGGCCAGTTCGGCGCCGCGCAGGCTCTTGCCGACCTCGGTCAGCCGGCCGACGCACGGCCCGATCCCGACCGCGTGCTGGGCCAGCGGGCGCAGCACGGTCTCGAACGCGTCGAGGGTCGCGTCGCCGAGCAGGACGAGGACCCGATCGGTGTCCCGGCCCCGGCGCCAGGAGAAGCGCATCCCGCCGTGGGTGGTGCGTCCGTAGGCGGCGGCCAGCGCCCGCGGAGCCCCGGGCCGCTGCACCGCGACGACGTACCGTCCGGCTCCCGGCAGGTCGAGGAGATCGGCCGCCGCCTCGACCGCGGCGGCGTCCGCCGGACGTCCGCTCAGGAGCACGTCGATGGCCGACGCGACGTGGGCCCGGCCGCGGGGCAGCAACCGGCCCTCGGTCTGCCGGTAGGCGGACGCGGCCGCGGTCGACTCCTGGTCGATGCCGCGGAGGACGCCGCCGACCTGATAGGCGAGCGTGCCCGCGCCGGCCGGGCCGACCGCCTGCAGGAGGCTCTCCCAGAGGACCTGGCCGGCGAGCCGGTAGAGGCGGAGCAGCGAGTCGAGCGGGAGGCCGCGCGCGGCCCACAGCGACCCGATGTCGCGGGCGACGCGCAGGTCGGGCCGGTCGCCGTCGGGGCGCTCGAGCGTGGCGATCGCGGCCTCGAGGCCGGAGCGGCAGAGCCCGGAGAGCGTCCGGCGCACCTCGGCGGCCAGGATCACGCCCTCGCGCCGGGCGAACTCGCTGACGAGGCGGTCGGTCAGCTCCGGCACCGCGATCAGCAGCGAGCGGGCGGCGGCGGTGACGATCGAGCGGTCGGAGGAGTCCACGTGTTCCGCTTGATCCGTGGCGACCACATCGATCACCTCCTGCCGGCCCGGCTCAGCCGTCGCAGAGGGGGCCAACCGACCGCCCGGCGACTCAATGTAACGCTACTGATACGTAGTGGCAATATGGACGGTCAGGGGCGCTGAACGAGCCCGAACCTCCGGCCGACTAGGCTGCGGCGCGTGACCGCCGGGATGCCACCCTCCTCACCCGCCACTCGGCCGAGCGCCGGGTCCGAGTTCGTCTGGGGGCTGCGCCTGCTCGGGCGCGGGTTCGGGATGTACGGGAAGTACCCCGGGCTGCTGCTGCTCGGCCTGATCCCGGCGGTGATCGCGTTCGTCGTGCTGCTGGCCGCGTTCGTCGTGCTGTTGGTGTTTCTGGACGACATCGGCAAGGGCATCGTCGGGTGGTTCGCCGACGGGTGGTCGAACGACGCCCGGAGCGCGGTGCGGTTCCTGATCGAGGCGGCGATCGTGATCGGGGCACTCTGGCTCTCGGTCGTCACCTACACCGCGCTGACGCTGATCATCGGGGACCCGTTCTACGAGAAGATCTCCGAGGAGATCGAGCGGCGCCTCGGGCCGTACGACTTCCCCGAGCTGCCCTGGTATCGCACGCTGCCGCGGAACGCGATGGACTCGATCCGGGTGATCGGGACGCAGCTCGTCGTGCTGGTGATCCCGGTGCTGCTGGTCGGGCTGATCCCGTTCGTCGGCCAGGTGCTGGCGCCGATCCTGGGGCTGATCATCGGCGGCTGGCTGCTCACCACCGACCTGACCGGCATCCCGTTCAACCGGCGGGGGATCTTCCTGACCGAGCGGCGCCGGGTGCTGCGCCGGAACCGGGCGCTGGCGCTCGGGTTCGGGATCCCGGTCGCCGCGCTGTCGCTGATCCCGTTCGCGAACATCGTCGTGATCCCGGCCGCGATCGCCGGGGGGACGCTCCTCACCCGCCGGGTCCACGGCCAGCCGATCGACTGACCCCTACTCCGCGACCGCTTCGGTCAGCGCCTCGTCCGCCGGCGTCGTTTCCTGCGGACGTCCGGCCGGCACGCGAAACGGCCCGCGGACGACGGGCCCGATCGTGACGTCGACGACCAGCGTGATCGCGGCGAAGATGTGCGGGTCACCGGCCGGGACCCCGGGGAGCGTCCCGGTCCAGGCGCCGGGCGTGTGGCCGCCGAGGACGAGATCGCCGTCGCGGGCCCACGGCGCCGTACTGCGGGCCGGGCGCTCCGACCGGGAGGCGATCGGCCCGGGCTCGGTGGGCCACCAGTCGACGCCGTCGTGCAGGAGCGACGACGAGACCGGCGCCCTCGGCGCGGAGCGCGCCCGCGAGCCGCCGCACCCGCGCGGCCCGATCGGCCGCCGGCTCCGTCGCCGGAGCGAAGCGGTGTACCGCCGGATGGGTCAGCCCGATCACGCCGACCGGCCCGGCGTCCGTAGTGAGTAGTACGGAGCCGGGCAGGCCGACGTCGGCATCGGCGCAGAGCAGCGGGAACGGCAGCCGGGACGCGACCGCGCGCAGCGCGGTCACCGGTCCGACGGCGAGAGCCCCGGCGTCGAGCCAGATAGTCGGCTGACGGGAGGATCCGCAGCGTGGTGCCGGGCAACGGGCTGACGACGGCGTACGTCGGGGTCACTGGCCGAACGTGAAGCGCAGGTCGGCGTTGATCAGGCGGTTCAGCCGTTTGCGGACGTGGCCGACCAGGGCCTGATCGTCGACCAGGGCGGGGGAGAGGGCGGTCCAGCGGAGGGTCGTGCCCCCGTCGACACGTGGAGCCAGATCGAAGCGGATCCGGACTTTCGGCAGCTTCGCCCAGAGCGAGGACCAGACGACGAGCGTCGGTTCGTCCGTGTCGAGGATCCGGGGCCGGGTCTCGTCGTCGAGAAGGGCGAGCCAGGGGCGGGCCGGGTCGCGGTCGGGGTGCGTGAGCGCTTCGAAGACCACCCAGGGCGGGGGTGGCTGGCTGCGGGCTCGGGACCCGATCTCGATCACGGCGCCAGAGTAGCCATCGGCAACTAGTTGATTCAATGAATTAACTAGTTTACGGTCGGGGTCATCTCTGGACGGGGAGGCGTTCGATGATCGAGACCACGCCGAGGCACCGGTTCGCCCGCTTACGGACGCCCGTGGTGGGGCTGTTCGTGCTGGCGCCGCTGGTGGGCGAGTACCTGCTCGGGGACCTGCCGATCGTGCTGCTGCCGGCGATCGTGCTGCTGGCGCCGATGTACGGCGGGGGTGCGCTGCTGATCCGCGAGGTCGCGCGGCGGCGGGGGCTGCGCTGGCCGGGGATCCTGCTGCTGGCGCTGGCGTACGGCGTCTTCGAGGAGGGGGTCGTCACGCAGTCGTTGTTCGACCCCGATTACGTCGGGGAGCATCTGCTGCGGCCGGCGCACGTGGCGTGGCTGGGGACCGGGCTCGTGTGGGCGTTCTTCGTGGTGAGCCTGCACGTGCTGGGGAGCATCGGGGCGCCGATCGCGCTGGTCGAAGCGTTGACTCCGGAGCGGCGGTACGAGCCGTGGCTCGGGCGGCGGGGTCTGATCGTGACGGCGGTGGTGTTCGTGGTCGGGTGCGTGCTCAATTTCGTGTTCACGCTGAGCACGCAGGACTTCGTGGCGCCGTGGTACCGGTTCGCCGAGGCGTTGGTCGTGGTGGTGGTGCTGGTCGCGTGCGCGCTGCTGGTGCCGGGGCGCCCGGGCCCGGCCGGGGCGGCCGCCGCCCCCGGGTACGTGGTGGTCGGCGTCGTGGTGTTCGTGCTCGCTTCGGTGTACCTCAGCGCGCCGTGGGTGGTGGACGCACTGACCCCGTGGGGCACGGTCGCGATGCAGGTGCTCGTGGTGGCGGTGGCCACCGGCTTGCTGCTCGTCTGGAGCCGTCGGCCCGGGTGGAGCGCCCGGCACGTGCTGGCGGTGGCCGCCGCGGTGCTGGGGGTCTACGTCTGGCGGGGGTACCAGCACGTCGGGCTGAGCCTCGAGGGTGCGGTGTTCCTGGTCGGCAACCTGCTGCTCGACGCGCTCGTGCTGCGGCTCGTGGTGCTCGCCTTCCGGCGGACGCCGGCCGAGGAGGTGTGAGGTGACGGGCCCGGTTGGCTTACGGTCGACGCATGCCGCCGAGCCGTGAGTCCGTCGCCGAGATGTCGGCCGTGCTGGTGCGGGTGAGCGGCAACGTGGCCCGCGCCAGCCGCGCCCGGACCGGCGCGGCCCGGCTGGCGATCCTGCGCGCGGTCGCCGAGGGGTCCGAACCGCGCCCGTCCGACCTCGCCACCCACCTGGCGCTCTCCCGGGCGTCGGTCACCAAGCAACTGCAGGAGCTCTCGGCCGACGGCCTGGTCGAGCTGACCGTCGACGAGAACGACCGCCGGTCGTTCTTCGTCTCGCTCACCGAGGCCGGCCGGGCCCAGTACGACGCGCTCACCGAGCGAGGCCTCCAGCGCTTCGCGCTGTTCACCGCCGAGTGGGACGACGACGACGTACGCGAGCTCGCCCGGCTGCTCACCAAGCTAGAGTCCTCGATCGCCCACGCCGTCCGCAACGACACCCCGATAGCCGGCCGCCCCTGGCAGCGCCGCGACTGAAGCCCTTGTCGGCGGAGTCGCCTCCGGCCGGGCCCTTCGCGGCTCGCCGGGCGGTCTGGTCGGAGCGTTCCGGACAGGTGAACGGGATCCGCCGCTCGCGCGGGTCGGCCTCGTTCGCAATGACCCGGTCAGGTCGGGTGCGGGGTCGCCCGGGCCGATCCGGGCGACCCGGATGTCGTCGGGGGTTGTCGCCAGCCTGACCGCCGGTGAGCAGATACGCATCGGCTCCGTCGGCGGCGGGGTGGCTCGCGGTGCGGTCTTCAACGGACCGTAGCGTTCGGGCAGGTCACGCCACCGAGCGTCGGTTTGCCGCTGTCACCGGATGGCGTTGATGACCTGTCGGTGATCACGCCACTGCTGGCCCCGGCCGGACGTTGGAAACAACGGCTCGATCGCCGCCCGCGCCCGATCGGTCAGCTCTCCACCACCAACCGCGACACGAATACCGGAAGGCGCAGCTCAACCACTGAGTGGGCGGGCGGGCGGCCTCGGGTCAGAGCTCCTGCTGGCGGAGCCAGTTCAGGACCGTGTCGGCGATCTCGCCCCAGCCGTGGTCGATCGTCAGCGAGTGACCGCGGTCGGGGAAGTCGATCAGGTCGGTGACCGTGTCGGAGTGGCGGTACTGCTTGAGCGTCGCCCGCGTCACCGCGTTCGGCACCGTGTGGTCCTGACCGCCGGTGATCAGCAGGAGCGGCCCGCGCGACCGGTTGGCGGTGTCGACCGCGGCCGGCGAGTGCGGGTCGAAGTTCGCGGTCGCGGCCTCGAACAGCGGACGGCCGGGCGCCGGGATCGTCCACCGGTCGAAGAGCTCGTCGGACTCCGACGGCGGGATCGCGTTGCCGAACGCGTACCGGAACTGCTCGGCGGTCAGCGACACGGTGCGGTGCCGGTTGGCCGGGTTCCGGAACACCGGCAGCGTCGAGCGCAGCGCCGACAGCGGGAGCGGCAGCACGCCCTTGATCTGGGCCGCGTCGATCGCGACGGCCGCGAGCGCGAGGTCCTGCCCGAGCAGCTTCTGAGCGAACATGCCGCCGAACGAGTGCCCGACCAGGATCGGCTTGCTGCCCAGCCCGTCGATGAGCTTGGCGTAGTGCGCGACGACCTCGTCGATGCCGTCGGCGGCGAGCGCGTCGGCGTCCGCGCGGGCCTCGGCGACCGTCGCGGCCTCCCCGGGCCAGCCGGGGGCGAGCGGGGCGTAGCCCGCGTCCCGGAACCGGGCGACCCAGGGCTCCCACGAGGACGAGTGCAGCCAGAGGCCGTGGACGAAGAGGACGGGAGTGCTCATGCGCGCAGGTTAGAAAGGTGCGGTGACCATCGAGTGACCGTTACGGTCGAGGGGTGACCGAGGAGGAGCTGCTCCCCGGGCCGAAGGTCTACTTCGGCCTGTTCGGCGGGGTACGGGCCTGGCGCACCCAGCAGCGGCTGGAGCTGGGGCCGCCGCAGCGGCGGGCGCTGCTCGCGATCCTGCTGGCCGCCGACGGCCGGACGGTCAGCGTCTCCGACCTCGTCGACCTGATCTGGGCCGAGCGGCCCAGCGCGAGCGCGGTCAACCTGCTGCACCGGCACGTGGGCGCGCTCCGCCGGCTCTTCGAGCCCGGCCTTCCGGCCCGGACCGCCGGGCGGTGGCTCGTCCGGTCGGGCTCCGGTTATCTGGTGCGGGTCGACGCCACGTCGTGCGACGTCCGCCGGTTCCGGCAGTTCGTCCTCCGGGCGCAGGACCAGACGGACGCCGGGACGGCGGCCGACCTGTGGCTGCGGGCGCTGGAGCTCGCGGCCGGCGAGCCGGGGGCGGGGTTGCCGTTCCCGCTGGCCCAGGCCGCGCCGTTCCAGGCGCTGGAGCGGGAGCGGGTGAACGCGGCCGTGGCCGCGGCCGACGCGGCTCGGCGCGCCGGGCGGGAACGGCCGGTGGTGCCGCACCTGGTCGCGATCGCCGCCCGGCATCCGCTGGACGAACCGTTGCACGCCCGTTTGATCGAGGCGTTGGCCGGCGCCGGTCAGCGGGCCGAGGCGCTCGCGGTGTTCGCGGGGATCCGGGACCGGCTCGCCGCCGATCTGGGCGTAGCTCCGAGCCCGGCGCTCCTCGACGCCCACCGGCGCGTCGGGGAGACGGCTCAGCGTCCGCATGGAGGCAGGCACCCGGCGGACGTCGTCGCGCGGGCGGGGTTGCCGGACGGGCCCGGCCGGCTGATCGGGCGGGAGCGGGAGCTCACCGCGGCGAAGGCCGCGCTCACGCGGCCGCCCACGGCCGGGCATCGCATCCTGGCGGTCACCGGCGAGCCGGGCGTCGGCAAGACCGACTTCGCGCTCTACTGGGCGCACCAGATCGCCGACCAGTTCCCCGACGGTCAGTTCTACGCGGGCCTGCGCGGGGAGGACCGGGCCGGGCTGAGCCCGACGCGGGTCCTCCGCGGTCTCCTCGACGCGCTCGGCGCGCCGCCTCCCGCTCCCGAGGCGGACGCCGACGGCGTCGCCGCCGCGTTCCGGGACGCGGTCCGCGGCCGCCGCCTGCTGTTCGTGCTCGACGACGCGGCCGGTAGCCAGCAGGTCCGGGACGTCCTGCCCGGCGACCCGAACTGTCTGGTCGTCGCGGTCAGCCGGCACTGCCTCACCGGCCTGATCGCCCACGAGGGCGCCGCGCCCCTCCCGCTAACCGATCAGGGCACCGGGAACGCGTAGGTCGTCGTGCCGGTAGAGCCCGGCGACATCCTCGGACGCGCAGGCCTCGGCGACCCGGTCGATCAGCGCGTCGTAGTCGGGGCCGGTCTTGCCGTCGTAGGCGTCGGTCATCCGGCCCCACTCGTCCCAGGGGAGCATCTCGACCTTGTTCAGCGCGGCCAGGTCGCGGACGGCGTTGCCGCTGATCTCGGCCGGCCCCCAGTTCTCGGTGCCGAAGACCCCGAACGTCGACGCGTCGAGCTCACCGCGCCGGTGGGCGGCCCAGGCCTCGCCGCCGGTGAGGAACTCGCCCGGGCGCAGGTCGTCGGGGTGCGACAGCACGGTCAGGCCCATCGCCTCGGTGTCGATCCGGACCCACCGGGAGCCGTCGTGGTACTCGGTGATCCAGTGGTCGAGGCCGCGGCCGGGCTGGAAGTAGGTCGCGAACCCGCAGCGGGCCCGGGCGGGGATCCCGCGATAGCGGAGCAGCGCGCAGCTCAGCACCGCGTAGTGCCGGCAGGTTCCGACGACCCGCGCGGCCGGTGGGCGCACCGACGACAGCGGAGCGGGGTCGAGGTCGAGCAGCCGGGCGACGATCGCCGAGGCCGGCCGGAGCTGCTTCTCGTCGAGCCGATCGGGCGGGGCGCCGGGGTCGGTCGGCTGCACGATCAGCCCGTGCACCGGCGCGCACACCGCCACCGGGTCGGCCGCCACCGACGCCAGCGCCGGAGCGTCGGTCAGCGTCGTCAACGGCCCCGGCGCGGCGTAATCGATGGACACCTGTGCGATCTTAGGGGCCCGGCCTCACCTCGGGCCGGTCATTCGTCCACGGGCCGGCCGGCCGGGCCGCTGTCTTCGTCGTCGCCGAGGTCGTCGGGGAGCTCGACCGCCTTGCCCTCCCAGGTCAGCGCCTTCCAGCCGTCCGACGGCGAGCCCTCCAGGACGACGATCCCGGTGTTGTTCAGCGGGTTCTCGGCCGCGAAATCGACGTCCAGGTTCGTCGCCCGGGCCGCCACCCACATGCGGATCGCCGCGCCGTGGCTGACCATCGCCACGGTCTCGGCGCCGTCGGCGGCGGCCTCGGCGACGACCGCGTCGAAGCGGCCGAGCGCCTCGACGCCGGACTCGCCGCCGGGCATGCGCTCCTCGACGGCACCGCGGCTCCAGCCGAACACCGTCGTCAGGTAGGTGCGCACCGAGTCGTCGTCGCTGGCCATCTCCAGCGCGCCCGCCTCCACCTCGCGGATGCCCGGCCGGATCCGCGGCTCTAGACCGAACGCCTCGGCCAGCGGCGCCGCCGTCAGATGCGTCCGAATGAGGCTGGAGACGTAGATGGCCTCGATGGGTTCGCCGGACAGCTCGCCCGGCAGCGCAGCTGCCTGTTCGGAGCCGAGCTCCGTCAGACCTGGGCCCGGGGTCCCCGTGTCGAGGAGGTGGGCGAGGTTCGACGAGGTCTGGCCGTGGCGGATCAGGATCAGGCGCATGGCCTCCATCCTCCCAAATGCCTCCGGGGTGCAGCCGAGTCGCGCCCGCGGTGCAAAACCCTCAGCGAGGTCGCCTTCCGGCCGATCGGAACTCACAACTGTCGGACGATCGGCGCGAGCCGGTCGGCGCGAGGTCGGAGCACGCATGACCAGCTCGGTGGAGTCGAACACAAGTGCGGGGGGCCGGCTCGGCGGCCTCGGGGTCGGGCAGAAGATCCTGCTCTCGGTCGCCGTCGTCGCGATCGTCGCGCTGGTGACCGGTGGGCTCGCCTGGCAGCGCCTGGGGAGCCTGGACAACAAGATCCAGGGCGTCAAGAACGACAACATCACCCGGCTGAACGCGCTGGTCGACATCGAGGCCGGCCTCGCCCAGATGTACCGGGGGATCCTGAACATCTACGTCGCGCCGACCGACACGACCACCGAGCAGCAGGTGAAGAACGGCCAGGCCGCGGTCACCAAGGCGTTCACCGAGTTCAAGTCGCACCCGAACGACTCGGCCGAGTGGAAGAAGCAGGTCGGGGACTTCGACGAGGCGTTCACGACCTACGTGGCGCTGGCCAACAACATCCTGTTCAAGGACCCGATGCCGGCCGGGGTCAGCGCGCCGGCCAACACGGCGGCGATGAACGCCGAGTTCGCCCGGACCGAGAAGGCGTTCACGACGACGATGAGCGCGCTGAACAACCTGGAGAGCGAGGAGTCGGCGGCCGCGGCCAGCAGCGCCCACTCCTCGGCCGCCGGCGCCCGGACGCTGATCGCGATCGTGCTGGTCGTCGGCCTGATCGCGGCGATCGCGATCGCGGTGACGATCGGGCGGGGCATCAGCCGTCGCCTGAGCCGGGTCGAGGACGCGCTCAACCGGGTCGCCGACGGTGACCTCACCCAGCACGCGCCGGTCGACTCGGGCGACGAGGTGGGCCGGATGGCGACCGCGGTGAACCGGGCGATCGAGTCGATCCGGCAGACCGTGTCGGCACTGGCCAGCTCGGCCCGCACGCTGTCGGACTCCTCGCGCCAGCTCACCGCGTCCGCCGAGTCGATCTCCGGGACCGCGATGGACACGTCCGCCCAGACCAGCGTGCTCGCGTCGGCGTCGGAAGACGTCTCCCGGAGCGTGCAGACGGTCGCGGCCGGTACCGAGGAGATGGGGTCGGCGATCCGGGAGATCTCGCAGTCGGCCAACGACGCCGCCGGCGTCGCCTCGCAGGCCGTGGACGCGGCCGCGGCGACCAACGCGACGGTCGCGAAGCTGGGCGAGTCGTCGGTGGAGATCGGCAACGTGGTGAAGGTGATCACGAGCATCGCCGAGCAGACGAACCTGCTGGCGCTGAACGCGACGATCGAGGCCGCCCGGGCCGGCGAGGCGGGCAAGGGCTTCGCGGTCGTCGCGAACGAGGTCAAGGACCTGGCCCAGGAGACCGCGAAGGCGACCGAGGACATCTCGAAGCGGGTCGAGGCGATCCAGGCCGACACCGAGTCGGCCGTGTCGGCTATCTCGGAGATCTCCGGGATCATCGCCCAGATCAACGACTACCAGATGACGATCGCCTCGGCCGTCGAGGAGCAGACCGCCACCACGAACGAGATGAGCCGCTCGATCATGGAGGCCTCGACCGGGTCGACCAGCATCGCCGACAACATCGCGAGCGTGGCCTCGGCGGCCCAGACGACGACCTCGACGGTCGCGGACACCCAGCGGTCGGCCGAGGAGCTGGCCCGGATGTCGTCGGATCTGCAGGCGCTGGTTTCTCGCTTCAGAATTTGATTACAGTGTTGCAGTGACTCCTTCGCTGTACGACTGGGCCGGCGGCGGCGCTGCGTTCGAGCGCCTGATCAACGCGTTCTACGACCGGGTGGAGCAGGATCCGCTGCTCTCGCCGCTGTTCCCGGGCGGGGTGTCGGAGGAGCACCGCGTCCACGTGATCGCCTGGTGGAGCGAGGTGTTCGGCGGGCCGGCCGCCTACTCGGAGCGGTACGGCGGCTACCACCACATGGTGAACAAGCACGTCGGCCTGGGGATCACCACGGATCAGCGGTTCCGGTTCGCCTCGCTGATGAGCCTGGCCGCCGACGACGCCGGCCTGCCGGCCGACCCGGAGTTCCGCGCCGCGTTCGTCGGCTACGTCGAGTGGGGGACGCGGATCGCGCTGGCGAACTCGGCCCCCGGAGCCGACGTGGTGCAGGAGGCGCCGATGCCGCACTGGGGCTGGGGTGTGGCCCCGCCGTATCAGCCTTAGAGCCAGCCTCTATAGCCAGCCTCGGCGGCGGAGCAGCAGCCACAGGGCGCCGGACAGCACGATGATCACGGTCGTGCTGACGATCCAGCCGGCGTGGTGCTCGAAGCCGGGATACGGCACGTTCTGGCCGTAGTAGCCGGTCACCGCGGTCGGCACCGCGATGATCGCGGCCCACGCGGCCAGCTTCTTCGTCACCTCGTTGAGCTGCTGGCCCTGGATGTTCTGCTCGCTCTCGAGGATGCTGGCGATCCGGTCCCGCGCGTTCTCGGTGGTCTCCGCGGCCCGAAGGACGTGATCGTGGACGTCCTCGTAGTAGGGCGTCAGGAAATCGTGCGCGAGGTGGTGCTCGCCGGCGTTGCGCAGGATGCGCTCGATGACCTCGCGCATCGGCGCGACGACCCGGCGCAGTTGCAGCGCGGCCCGCCGGAGCTCGAACGCCCGCCGCCGGATGTCGACGCCGGGGTCGCGGCGCGGCTCGAAGAGCCGGTCCTCCAGCGCGTCGAGGGAGTTGTCGAGCCGCTCGGTCGCGTCGTACTGCCCGTCGACGACCGCGTCGAGCAGCCCGTGCACGAGGAAGCCGATGCCGGCCGAGGCCAGCTCCGGGGTCGCGTCCCAGCGCGCCATCAGCGCGTCGACGTCGAACGCGGCCTTCCGCACGGTGATCAGCGCCCGCGGGGTGATGAACGCGCTGACCTCGCTGCTCGTCAGCTCCGCCGACTCGTCGTCGAACGCGACCGCGTACATGTTCGCGAACAGGTGGGTGCGGTAGCGGTCGAGCTTCGGCCGCTGATCCTGTTGGAGCGCGTCCTCGACCGCGAGCGGGTGCAGGCCGAATTCCCGCACGACGATGCCGAGGTCGGCCTCGTCCGGTTCGTGCAGGTCCAGCCACACGAACCCGTCGTCGGCCGACGCCAGGCGCGCGGCGATCTCCTCGGCCGGGAAGCCTTCCGCGACGACCTCGCCGTCCCGGTACAGGCGGGTGCGCGTCGGGCACTTCGGTGGGATCGCCTTCGTGACGCTCCGGTCGGTGCCGCCGGGCGTCTGCGGGTCGCCCGGGGCCGGTTCGGGGGCGGGAACGTGCGCTTCGGTCACAGTTGTTCAGCTTCGCATCTCCGCGAATCGACGCAGGCCTGCGTAGCTGCGTCGGTCTCGGGTAGAGCGTCGGCATGGTGAGACCGTTGAACGAACAGGTCGTCGTCGTGACCGGCGCGTCGACCGGAATCGGCCGCGCCGCGGCCGCGGCCCTGGCCGCGCGCGGCGCCCGGGTGGTGGTGGCGGCCCGCGGCGCGGACCGGCTCTCCACCTTGGTGGACGATATCCGGAGCGCCGGAGGCCGGGCCGTCGCCGTACCGACCGACGTGGCGGACGCGGACGCCGTGCGTGCGCTGGCCGACACCGCCGAACGCGAATTCGGACGGATCGACACCTGGGTGAACAACGCCGGGGTCGCGATCTGGGGGCGGATCGAGGACATCACCGGCGAGGAGTTCGACCGCGTGATGCGGGTGAACTACCTGGGCTCGGTGCACGGAGTGCACGCGGCGCTGCCCGCGCTGCGCCGGGCCGGTGGCGGCGGGATCATCGGCGTCGCGTCGGTGGAGAGCATCCGCACGGTGCCGCTGCAGGCGCCGTACAGCGCGAGCAAGTTCGCGCTGCTGGCGTTCTACGACGCGTTGCGGGTCGAGTTGGCCCAGGACGGCGAGCCGATCTCGGTGACGACCGTGCTGCCGGCCGCGATCGACACCCCGCTCTACGACCACGGCCGGAGCAAGCTCGGGGCCTGGCCGAAGCCGCCGCCGCCGGTGTACGCGCCCGAGATCGTGGCCGACGCGATCGTCGCGGCCTGCGAACGGCCCCGGCGCGAGGTTCCGGTCGGCGACTCGGCGCTCGGGTTCTACGTCGCCCAGCGGGTGTCGCCGGCGCTCGCCGACGGGTTCATGGCCGTGCGCCGGCTCGCCCGGACGTCGCAGGAGTACGAGCGGCCGGACAACGGAGTGGACAACCTCGACGGTCCGCTGAGCGAGCCCGGCGCGGTGCGCGGGACGTACCCGGGGCGGGTGCTGCAGCACAGCGCGCTGACCCGGCTGGCCGCGCGGGTGCCGCGGCCCGGGGAGCTGGTGACGTCGGTGGTGAGGGCGGTGCATGCCCGGCAGGTACGGTCGGCGGGTGGACGTACGGCGGGGAGAGCCTGAGGATGCCGAGGCGCTGTATGCGCTGAGTGTGCGGGCTATTCGGGAGTCGGCGGCCGGGTTCTATTCGGCGGGGGAGCTGGAGGCTTGGGCCGGGCGCAGGTCGGTTTCTCAGCATCGGTTGCTGGTTCTGCACACGGTGACGTTGGTGGGGGTTGGCGGGGGCTGCGGGGGTGGCGGGGGCTTCGCCGCCGCGGGCGGGGGCTGCGGGGGTGGCGGGGGCTTCGCCGCCGCAGGCGGGGGATTCGCCGCCGCGGGCGGGGGCTGCGGGGGTGGCGGGGGCTTCGCCGCCGCAGGCGGGGGCCTCGCCGGGTTCGTGTCGGTGGCGTTGGAGCCGTGGGGGGCGCTCGAGCGGGGTGAGGTCGACCAGTTGTTCGTGGATCCGGCGTTCGGTGGGCGGGGCGTGGGAGCCGGGCTGCTCGCCGCGGTCGACGAGGTGGCGTCGGAGGCGGGGATCGACACGCTGGTGACGCACGCGTCGTGGCGGGCGGCGCCGGTGTTCGTCCGGTGCGGGTACGTGCGTGAGGCCGTCGAGAGCGTGGCGATCGATGGCGAGACGCTCACCCGGGTGCGGATGCGGCGCTCGCTTTGACACCGGAGGACTTCTCGCAGCTGGTCGCGCCGCTGCGCGGCGAACTGCACGCGCACTGCTATCGGATGCTGGGGTCCGTGCACGATGCCGACGATGTGGTGCAGGAGACGTTGGTCCGGGCGTGGAAGGCGATCGAGCGGTTCGAGGATCGGGGGAGCGGGGTTCGGCCGTGGCTCTATCGGATCGCGACGAACCGGTGTTTGACGGTGCTTGGTGGGCGCGGTGTTTCGGAGTTCGTCGAGCCTTATCCGGGGCCGGAGGAGCTGGGGGCGGAGTCGTTGGGGGCAGAGTCGCTGGGGCCGGGGGCGCTGGGGGCGGAGGCGCCGGGGCCGGAGGCGCTGGTCGTGGGGCGGGAGCATTTGGAGCTGGCGTTCGTGACCGCGATCCAGGGTCTGCCCGGGCTGCAGCGGGCGGTGCTGTTGCTGCGGGAGGCTCAGGGGTTCTCGGCGGCCGAGGTGGCGGAGCTGTTGTCGACCAGTGTTCCGGCCGTGAACAGCGCGCTGCAGCGCGCCCGGCGTTCGGTTCCGCTGCCGGTGGCGGCGGATCCGGTCGATCCGGGGGTGTGGGAGTTGGCGCGGCGCTATGCGGCGGCCTGGGAGTCGGGGGATGTGGACGCGATCGTCGCGTTGTTCGCCGACGATGCACGGTATTCGATGCCGCCGGAGCCGGCGGTGTTCTCGGGGGTGGACGCGATCCGCGGGTTCTTGGTGGAGGGGCCGCTGGAGTATCGGTGGCGGTTCCGGGCGACGGTGGCGAATGGGCAGCCGGCTTTTGGGACGTATCTGTGGGAGGACGGTTGGCGGCCGGGGGGACTGGACGTACTGACGATGCGCGGGGGTCAAGTCACCGAGGTCGTCTCGTTCCTGACGGCGGATTTCGAGATTTTCGGCTTGCCGGCGGGGCTGTAGGGATTGGTGGGCGGAGCAACCGAGAAGGCCAGCCGAGCGCCCGAAGCAGCGAGTAACCGATTTTGAATCGGATTGCGCCGTGGTCGCCCGTTGTTCCTCCGCCCATGCTGTTCGGCTTGACCGCTTAGCGGACGCAACCTGAAGCCTGCAGTCGGAATCGTGCTCAAGCCCGAGAAGGGTTTATGGGGCAGTGGGTCGCCGAAGAGGCGATGGTGAGGCCTGGCGACCGTCGCCGAGAGCCTGCATGCAGCGAATGGGGCGAGGGAGCTGGCACCGTGGCCGGTCGGCATCACGAGGCGGTGGGCCGGACGGGCGGCGGGCAGCGGCAGCGCCGGTGCGCGAGCAGCGGCGACGGCGGCGGTCACGGGCGGCGGGCAGCCGCAACGGAGGGAAGTAGCAGCGGCAGCGGCGGTCGGGAGCGGCGCCAGCGGCGGGCGGGGGTCAGCGGCAGCGTCAGACGCGGAGGCAGCGCCAGCGTCGGGCGAAGGCCGCGGGCATTAGCGGGCGGAGGCCGCGGGCGGGGTCGCTGCGGAAGCCGGGGCAGTGGCGGCACGAGGCCGGGGCAGTGGCAGGGGCAGTGGCAGAGCGGAGGCCGGGGCAGTGGCAGGGCGGAGGGCGCGGGCAGTCGTGGTGCGGAGGCTGGGCTAGTGCAGGGCGGAGGCCGGGGCAGCGGCGGGCGGGCTATGGGTAGCGGCGCTTAAGAAGGCGGGCGGAGGAAGTGGCGGCGCGATCAAGGGGCGAGGCCTCGCGGTGGGCGGACATCGCAGTCGGCGGCCTTCGCGGCGGCGGCCAGGGCAGCGGCGAGCGAGTGGCGATGGCGGCGCGCAGTGGTGATAGGAGGAAGTCCGGGCGCCGAATTGGAGGCCCAACCCGAACGCAGGGCTAGCGGCCGCTCGTAAGCCACTCGCCGACCGGCCCATCCAAGAGCCGCGCGGCGATCGCCCATCTCGAGACGCAGCAACTGAGGTCTACACGAATGCCGAACGCCAGTCGCCCGCCGCCGCACCGCCGCGTCCTGCACCGCCGCCCCACCAGCGAGAGGCGGCGTCGCCGCGCTCCCCGTAGTCGCCGCGCTCCCTGCAATGGCCGGGCTTCACGTGATGGCCGGGCTTCGCGAGGGCGGCGATGAACGTTCGTCCACGGCCGCGCACCTCGCCGGCCGATGCATATTCCGCGACGCTCGCGAGAGCTCCCCGATGGCAGCGGCCGTAATGGTGTGCGCATTCTGTCGCCGCGAGGAGTGCTCTGCGGCGGTGGCGAGAGTCGTCAACTCTTGCCTCGGGCCGGCGCAACGGCAAATACGGTCAGCTGCCGCGTCGGGGCATCGACACTGCCCTCCTCGGCAGAGGTGGCGAGCATTCCGCACCGGCTCGGCGCATCGCCTGTGAGGCCGCGGCGGCCGGCGATGGACAGGCGCGGTCGAATCCGCGGCGTCGCAAGGTTCGCCGGCCCGAGCCTCACATCGCTAAGCGCCAACCACCCCGTCAACCCCCTCCCGAATCAAATCCGCGTGCCCATTGTGGCGCCCGTACTCCAGCAACACATGAACCATCACCATCCGCAGCGAAACATCCTCCCCCCACCGCGGCTGATGCCCCACCACCTCCAGCGACGCCGCCGCCCGCTCGATCCTCCGCGAATGCTCGATCTCACTGATCCAGGCCGCGAACGCCTCACTCCGACCCGACCCACTCGCGTCATAAGCGGCCTGAAAATCCAGCGAGTCCGACCACACCAACGGAATGTCGGGCTCCTCGAACACCCGCCGGAACCACGTCCGCTCGACCTCGGCCAGATGCCGCACCAACCCCAGCAACGACAGCGTCGACGGCGGCATCGACTGCTCCCGCAACTGCTCGTCGGTCAGATCGGCGCACTTCATCGCGAGCGTCGCCCGGTGGTACTCCAGGTACGCCCGCAACGTCTCGCGCTCGCCCCCGGCCAACGGCGGCCCCACCCGAAGATCGTCGTCCACACCAGCCCCTTTCGCTCGGCCCCATCCTCTCCTACCCCTCCGACCAAATTCCGGAGCGTCGGCGATGAGTCCGGCCGGCCCACCGGGTTACAGAGGTATGGAACAGATCCGAGAGCTGATCGAGCGCTGGGCGCTGGCCGTGCACACCGGCGACCTGGCCGGCGTGCTCGCGCACCACGCCCCCGACATCGTCATGTTCGACGTCCCTCCGCCGGAGAACGGCGTCCGCGGACTCGACGCCTACCGCGACACCTGGCCGCCGTTCTTCGCCTGGCAGGCATCGGGCGCCGTCTTCGAGTTCACCGAGCTCGAGATCACTGCCGGCGACGACGTCGCCTTCGCCTTCGCACTGCTGCGCTGCGGCAGCGCCGCCGAGCTCACGGCCGAGCCGGACCGCCGTCTCCGTCTGACCCTCGGCCTGCGCAAGGCCGACGGCCACTGGCTGATCGCCCACGAACACCACTCGTTCACCACTCCGGACGAGTCGGACGAACCGATCCGGGCGATCCACCAGCGCTGGTACGACGGCACCGCCGCCAAGGATCTGGACGCGATCGTAGCCGCGATCGCCACCGACGTCGTCTCCTATGAGCACGAAGCGCCGCTCGAACACGTCGGGCGGGACGCCGTCCGGAAAGTGTGCGCGGAAGGCCTCGACGCGAGCACCGGGACCGTGACCTGGACCGTCCCCGACCTGCGGATTGTCGTCCGGAACGACCTCGCGGTCGCTTGGGGACTCAACCGGATGACGGCCGAGCAGCCGGACGGGTCGGTCCCGGAGACGTGGTCCCGCGGAACGCGGGTCTTCCGACGCGTCGAGGGGTCGTGGCAGATGGTGCACCAGCACGTCTCCTGGCCGACCGACGCCACGACCGGCGCGGCCCGGACGGACTTGCGTCCGAAGTAGGAGCAGGGACGCGCGTATTGCGTCTTCGTCATTGGGTATGTCCGACCCTGGCGGCCTCAGCGGAGGCGCTACTGCTGGGGAGGAGACGCCGATGAGGCTGCTGGGGAACCGCAAGCACGACCATGACGAGCACGAGGAGAACGACATCGATGCCGCCGCCACGACCCGCACCGGCGACGACGTACCCGACGACCTCTCCACCGTCCCGCCCCATGCCGGGCCGGACAGCCCGACCGCGCTGAAGGGCAAGGGCCTGTGGGCCGCGCTCAGACGCACGTTCAAGGAGTACTCCAGCGACAACCTGTCCGACTGGGCCGCGGCGCTGACCTACTACGGCGTGCTGTCGATCTTCCCCGGCCTGCTGGTGATCGTGTCGATCCTGGGCATGCTCAGCGACAACGGTCAGCAGACCGTCCAGGACGCGGTCAACGAGCTGGCGCCGAACCAGCAGTTGCGCGACCTCGTCGGCACGGTGCTGAACCAGGTCCAGGACCCGGGCGCGGCCGGCCTGGCCGCGGTCGTCGGTATTCTCGCCGCGTTCTGGTCGGCGTCGGGGTACGTCGCCGCGTTCATGCGCGCCTCCAACGCGGTGTACGACGTCCCGGAGGGCCGGCCGATCTGGAAGACGCTGCCGATCCGGGTCGGTGTGACCGCGGTGGTCGGCGTGATGCTGATCGTGTCGGCTGCGATCGTGATCTTCACCGGGGATCTGGCGCAGGTGGTGGGGGACAAGATCGGGCTCGGCTCGGCCGCGGTGACGACGTGGAGCATCGCGAAGTGGCCGGTGCTGCTGGTGCTGATCAGCTTGATGTTCGCGATTTTGTACTGGGCCTCCCCGAATGCGAAGACCGGCGGGTTCCGGTGGGTCAGCCCGGGCGGTCTGTTCGCGGTGGTCCTGTGGATCGTCGCGTCGATCGCTTTCGCGATCTACCTGGGTAATTTTGCGAATTACAACAAGACGTACGGGACGCTGGGCGGGGTGATCGCGTTCCTGGTCTGGATGTGGGTCTCGAATCTGGCGATTCTGCTCGGGGCGGAGTTGGATGCCGAGCTCGAACGTGGCCGGGCGGCGGCGGCGGGGCACGACCCGACGGACGAGCCGTTCCTGGAGCTCCGGGATGACCGTAAGCTCAAGAAGGGGAGTGAGCGGGGGCTGGGCGAGCATTAGTCGCCGTCTTTTCGCGGCCGCAGTCCGGCGCCGCCGTCTCACCTCCGAGCCGGCGGCGCCGCGCTGTTCCGCCCCGCCGAGCCGTTGCCTCTGCTGTGCACCCTCCGCCGTGGTCCGGCGGCGCGGCCCGCAGTCCGCACCCCCGCTGCGGCGGCGCTGTGGCGGGCGCGTTGACAACGGGGCTACGCCAGACGATCGCCCTCGCGCTGGACCAGGATCCGTACACCGTCCGCCACCGCCGCATGGTGGCGGACATCCAGCCGGCGCCCCTCGATCCGGTTGGTGACGTACGCGTACGCCAGGCGACGCTCCGGGTCGGCCCAGCCGATGCAGCAATTGCTGCCGTTGTGACCGAAAGTCCGCGCCGTACTCGAAGCACCCAGCGGCCCACCCCCACCCCCACCCAACTGAAACCCCTGCGCCCAGCGGATCGGCGCCCGCGCGACCGGGTCCATCCCTCCGTCGTTGCTCGGCGTGACCGCCGCGGCCAGCGACTCCGGCCTCAGCAACTCGCCGCGCAGCAGCGCGTCGTAGAACCCCGCCAGGCCGCGGGCGGTCGTGGAGATCCCGGCGGCCGGGATCACCGCCTGCCGGGTGGCCCGGCGGTTGACGACCCCCTCGACTAGCAGCCCCAGAGGGTGACGCACGGTGATCGGTACCTGAAGATGCCACTGATCGTCGGGGATACCGAGGTAGGCACCGGGCACACGCTCGGCCATTACGTCACGCACGGCCCGGCCGGTCACCCGCTGAACCACCTCGCCGAGGATGAACCCGAACGCGATCGGGCTGTACGCCGACACCTCGCCGGCCGGCCAGCGCGGCCGGGCCCGGGCGATCGCGCGGACCGAGCGGTCCCAGTCGGTCATCGTCAGGGCTCCGGTGAGCGTGCCGTACAGCCCGGAGCGGTGCCGTAACACGTGCCGGATCGTGATCTCCGGCTTCCCGAACCCCGGCCAGTGCCGGACGACCGGGTCGTCGAGGTCGAGCGCCCCCGCCTCGGCCAGCTGGTAGATCAGCACGGCCAGGTACGGCTTGCTCGCCGAGAAGAGCCAGAACAGCGCGTCCGGCTCGCAGCCGTAGGCCTCGTCGATCACGACCCGGCCGTCGTGGATCACGCACAACTGCGCGGCCGCCCCGCGCGCCTCGATCAGGTCCACGCGCTCATCATCGTCTCGCCGACGAGCCGGAGCGCGGCTCCCGAGGGGAAACTTTTCGGCACCGTCCGGCGCACTCGGCCCTCCCGACATGGAGGGCATGCGTAACCTGCTGAACCTCCGGACCGCCTCCGCCCCGACCACCCCGGTCGCCGCGCTCGCTGCCCTCGCCGCCGCCGTCGCGGTCACCGCAGGCATCGCTGCTCCCGTCACCGAAGGCCCCGCCGACGCCCACGACGACGCTATCGTCCGCACCGCCCAGACCGTCTCCTACCAGGGCATCTCAGTCCGCATCCCGGCCGCGGGCGAGGGCGTCCAGGCCGCCGCCGAGAGCACCTCGGGCGAGATCTCGCTGACCGTCACCCGCGCGGCCGACGGTGCGGTCGTCGTCAAGACCGACGCGCACCGTCACGCGTCGAAGCCGGCCGCGGACCGTTCCGTCGCCCAGGCCGCCGCCCCCAGCACGACCCGGACCGACTCGGCCAAGACCTGCACCGACGCGGCCTACTCGCTGTCCGGCTGGAAGCTCAACGACTTCAAGTGGTACTACAACCCGGCCGGCGCGCCGGCCGCGATCTCGACGACCGCGGCGACCGCGATCAGCGCCGGCACCACTGCGCTGACCTCGGCCTGTGGCCAGAAGTCGCTCGGCCTGACCCCGGCCTACGTCGGCCAGACCGCCGCCACCCCGCAGGTCGGCGCGGCCGGCAACTGCACCGGCAACGACGGCCGGAACGTCATCGGCTGGGTCGCCGGCTCGGGTCGCTGGCTGGGGATGACCTGCACGTACTTCAAGACGGTCAACGGCGTGAAGACCGCGACCGGCACCGACACCGCGCTCAACACCCAGTACAAGTTCTTCACCTCGACCGCGAACTGCAGCGGCGCGTACGACCTGCAGTCGGTGGTCCTGCACGAGCGTGGCCACTCGCTGGGCCTGAACCACGTCGACCAGACCGCCCACGCCAGCGCCGTCATGACCCCGGCCCTGAGCGCCTGCACGATCGGCAAGCGCACGCTCGGCCTCGGCGACTACAGCGGCCTCAAGTCGATGTACGGCACGAAGTAAGACCTCCCGATCCACGGCGGTCCGTCTGCGCCCCTCGCGCGGACGGGCCGCCGTTTCTCACTGACGACGGCCGGCCGCCTGGGCGAACAACCGCCCGGCCCGGTAGGACGACCGCACCAGCGGCCCGGCCAGCACCCCCGCGAACCCCATCGCCGTAGCCTCGGCGGCCAACGAAACGAACTCCTCCGGCCGCACCCACCGCTCCACCGGATGATGGCGCGGTGTCGGGCGCAGATACTGCGTGATCGTCACGATGTCGCAGCCCGCCTCCCGCAGATCCGCCAACGCCGACCGCACCTCGGAATCCGTCTCACCCAGGCCCAGGATCAGGTTCGACTTCGTCACCAGCCCGGCCGCCCGGGCCTGCCGGAGCACGTCCAGCGACCGCGAGTACCGGAACCCCGGACGGATCCGCTTGAAGATCCTCGGCACCGTCTCCAGGTTGTGCGCCAGCACGTCCGGCGCGGCCTCCAGCACCTCGCCGAGCAGGTCCGGCACCAGCAGCTCGACCCGCGTGCCCGGGCTCACCACCCGGATCTGCCGGACCGTCTCCGCGTACAGCCATGCTCCGCCGTCAGGCAGATCGTCCCGGGCGACGCCGGTGACCGTCGCATACCGCAACCCCATCGCGGCGACCGATTCCGCCACCCGGCGCGGCTCATCCCGGTCGAACGCGACCGGCTTCCCCGTGTCGATCTGGCAGAAATCGCAGCGCCGGGTGCAGCGGTCGCCGCCGATGAGGAACGTCGCCTCCCGGTCCTCCCAGCACTCGTAGATGTTCGGGCACCCGGCCTCCTGGCACACCGTGTGCAGGTTCTCCCGCTCCACCAGCGCGCTGATCGCCGTGTAGGACGGCCCGGTCCGGGCCCGGACGGTCAGCCAGGGCGGCTTCCGCTCGATCGGCGTCTCCGCGTTCCGGACCTCCAGCCGGAGGAGCTTGCGCCCCTCCGGCACGACCGCGGTCACGGGGTCACCAGGATCTTTCCCGCGCGCCCGCCCCGGGCCGAGTGACGCAGCGCCTCGGCGACGTCGTCCAGCGAGTACGTCGCCTCGACCGGAACGTCGAACGCGCCGGTCGCCAGCAGCTCGAACGCGTCCTTGAACACCGCGGCCCGCTGCTCGTCGGAGCGCGCGGCCATCGACCGGGGCGTCCAGTACCCCTCCAAGCGGACGCCGTGGAACACGATCAGCTCGGCGTCGACCTGGCACGGCTCCCCGGACAGTAGCCCGTAGTTCGAGATCACCCCGCCCGGCTCGAGCGTGTGTCCCAGCCGCCCGGTGGCGGCCCCGCCCACCGCGTCCACCGCCAGCCGGGGGCGCGCGCCCCCGGTCGCGTCCAGAACCCTCTCGGTCAGGTCCGGCCCGTCCACGACCACCGGACCGCGCGCCTCGCGCAGCGAGGCCGCTGCCTTTTCCGAACGGACGACGTTGACGACGCGGTGCCCGCGGCGGTAAGCGATCGCGTCGAGGATCCGGCCGAACGCGGAGTTGGCCGCGTTCTGGACGATCCAGTCGCCCGGTCCGAGCGGGACGTGGTCTTCGAGCAGGAGCAGCACGGCCTGCGGGTTCACCAGACCCATCGCGAGCTGGTACCGGTCGACGTCCGCGGGCAGGGTCAGTGCCGCCGCGGCCGGGAGCACGCAGTAGTCCGACCACAGCCCGTCGACCCCCAGCAGCGCCACCGGGGTCCCGAGCGGCAGCACGTCGGTGGCCCCACCGGCGACCTCGCCCACGCCCTCGATGCCGGCCTTGCGGGGGAGCGGCGGCACGGTCTCGCCGTAGCCGTAGCGACCCTCGAACATCAGCAGCTCGGCCGGGTTGATCGGGGCCGCGACCAGCTTGATCAGCACCTCGCCCGGGCCGGGCTGGGGCACCGGCACGTGGTCGACCTCGGCGACCTCCCACGGGACCCCGGTCCGGCGCTGGACCACCTGGCGCATCATCGCGCCTCCAGGCGCGCCTTGAGCGCGCCGGTGAACTTCGCCGCGGTGAGACCGTCGAGGACCCGGTGGTCGTAGGCGATCGCGATGCCCATCTGGGGCTGCACCACGATCCCGCCGTTCACGACCGCCACGCGTTCGACGACTGCTCCGACGAAGACGAGCGCGGTCTGGCCCTCGGTGACCAGGGGTACTCCGGTCTCGACGCCGTAGCGGCCGAGGTTCGAGACCGTGACCGCGGCCGGGGCCTGGTCGTCGGCGCGGAGCGTGCCGTGTTGCGCCCGGTCGGTCAGTTCGCGCAGGCGGCGGCCGATGCCGGTCACGTCGACCGGGTTGACGCCGGCGATCGTCGGGACGATCAGGCCGCGGTCGGTGGCCACGGCTACTCCGACGTTGGTGAGGTCGTAGTGCTCGAGGCCGCCGTCGTGGTAGCGGGCGTTGACCTGGGGGACCTCGCCGAGGGCGGCGGCCACCGCGGAGATGACGAGGTCGGTGAGGGTCGCCCGGCCGTTCGGGGTCTCGCGCCGGGCAAGCAGGCCAGTGGCGTCGACCGTGATCTGCTGGACGAACTGGGGGATGTCGCGCCAGGCGCGCGAGACGCTGTCCGCCATCGCCCGGGGTACCCCGGCCAACTGCTCGAACCGCCCCCCGTCGGCCCCCACGGACCACCCACCGCGCGCCCCGGCCGGGACGCTGTCGGCCGCGCTGCCGGCGGCCACGGTGCCGGCGGCCGCGGTCCTGCCGGCCGTTGGGTCGGCGAGCGCCGCGGGCGCGGCGGATTGCGCCGCGGTGGCGCGGGCCACGGCGAAGGCTTCGACATCGGCGATCGTGACCTGGCCCTCCGGGCCGGATCCGGCGACCCCGTCGAGGTCCACCCCGAGATCCCGAGCGACCCGCCGAGCCCGAGGCACGACCCGCCGCCGCCCCGGCCCCCCACCGTCCGATCCAGTCCCGTTCGCCGATGCTCCACCCGGCCGCAGGTCGACCCCCACCGACCCGGCACCGGCCGCCGCCGCCCCGGAACCCACTGCGGTCGGCGAGGCGCCGGCCAGCACCGCCGGCACCTCCGCACCCGCCCCCGGCGTCCCCCCGCCGATCACACCAGCTCCCGCGCTCTGCGCACCCGCACCCGCACCCGCGCCAGGCGCGCCCGCGCTCGGCGCCCCCGCGTCCGCGCCAGGCGCGCTCGCACCCGTACCCGCGACCGCGACCGCGCCCGCGCTGGGCGGGGCCGCGACCGCCGGGGCGTCGGTCGGCGCCGGCGCGCCGGTCGCCTCCGCGGCGAGGGCGGCGTCGATCGCGGGATCGTCCACCTCTTCGCCCGGATCCGCCACCGCCGCGATCGACGTCCCGATGTCCAGCGGCTCATTGTCGGCCACCAGGATCCGCCGCAACGTCCCCGGCACCTTCGCCTCGATCTCGACCCGGTTCTTCTCGGTCTCGAGCTCGTACAGCACGTCCCCGACCTCGAACGGCTTCCCGACCTCGACGACCCAGTTCGTGATCACACCGACCTGCATCGTCTGCCCCAACCGCGGCAAATGCAGAATATGCATCAGATGATTTCCTTCACCGCGGCGACGATGTCACTGGTCCCGGGCACGACCCGCTGCTCCAGCGCGATGCTCTGCGGCATCGGGATGTCCGGCGCCCCGACCCGCTTCACCGGCGACTGCAGCCAGTCCCAGGCCTGCTCGGTGATCCGCGCCAGCACCTCGGACGCCGGCCCACCGGTCACCGCGGCCTCGTGCGCCAGCACGACCCGCCCGGTCTTGCGCACCGACGCCAAGATCGTGTCCATGTCGAGCGGGTTGATCCCCCGCGGGTCCACGACCTCGACCGAGATCCCGTCGGCCGCCAGCTCGGAGGCCGCCTCCAGAGCCCGCAGCACCATGTTCGACCAGGCCACGATCGTGACGTCCGACCCCGAACGCTTCACGTCCGCGACCCCGAGCGGCACCAGATGCTCCCCGGACGGCACCTCACCCGACGTGTTCGCCAGCGCCTTGTGCTCCAGGAACAGCACCGGGTTGTCGCTCCGGATCGCCGACTTCAGCAGCCCCTTCGCGTCGGCCGGCGTCGACGGCGTCACCACCTGCAGCCCGAACGCCGAGTAGAACAGCGCCTCCGGGCACTGCGAGTGCTCCGGTCCGGCCCCACCGGCCGCACCCTCGGCCGCGAAGATCACCAGCGGCACCGTGAACAGCCCACCGTGCATGTACCGCCACTTCGCGGCCTTGTTGTAGATCTCGTCCATCGCCACCGAGACGAAGTCCGCGAACTGCAGCTCGACGATCGGCCGCAGCCCGGTGATCGCCGCCCCGACCGCGGCCCCGACGATCATCGACTCGGCGATCGGGGTGTCGAACACCCGCTTGGCACCGAACTTCTGCTGCATGCCCTGGGTCTCGCCGAACACACCGCCGGCCTCGCCGACGTCCTCGCCGAAGAAGAAGACGGTGTCGTCCCGCTCCATCTCCTCGAACAACGCCTCGTGGATCGCCTGTCCCATCGAAATTTCCCGCGTCATGACGCAAACCCCCGAATCACGCGTAAACGCCCTGGTAGATACGGTCGTCAGCAGGCGGCGGTGCGGCCAGAGCCAGCTCTGCCGCCGCGTCCACCTCGGCTCGGACAGAAGTGGTGATCGAGGCGAGCTGATCGGCCGAAGCCCGGCCGTCGGCAACGAGACGGTCCGCGAACAGCACGATCGGGTCCTTCTCCTTGCGGAGGCGACGCAGTTCGTCGCGGTCCCGCCAGAGCTGCGGGTCACCCTCGTAGTGACCGCGGAAGCGGTGGGTCTTGGCTTCGATGAACGTCGGCCCGCCGCCGTTGCGGGCCCGGTCGACGGCCGTCTGCACCGCCGATTGCACCGCCTCGACGTCCTGCCCGTCGACGGTCACCGCCGGGATCTTGTACCCCAGGGCCAGATCGGCGACGTCCTGGTTGGCCAGCATCCGCTCGTTCGCGACGGTCGCGCCGACGCCGTTGTTCTCGCAGAGCCAGATCACCGGCAGGTTCCACAGCTTCGACGCGTTCAGCGATTCGTGCAGCGTCCCCCGGGCCGACGTGCCGTCACCGAAGAACGTCAGCACGACCTGGTCGGTGCCGCGGTACTGGGCCGAGAGGCCGGCGCCGGTCGCGATCGGGAACGACCCGCCGAGGGTCCCCGACTGCCCGAGGATCCCCAGCTCCGGCCAGGCGATGTGGACGATCCCCGCGCCCAGGCCGCCGGTCGTGCCCGCGCTGTTGGCCAGGAAGTCGCCGAACAGCTTCTCCATGCCCAGGCCCTTGGCGATCAGGTACCCGATGCCCCGGTGGGCGTAGAGCAGGTAGTCGTCCTCCCGGAGCACCGAGCACGCGCCGACCGGGATCGCCTCCTGGCCGCGTCCGGCGTGGAAGAAGCCGGAGACCAGGCCCTCGTCGATCATCCACAGGAGCTTCTGCTCCCAGACGTTGCAGCGGACCATCATCTCGTAGAGCGCGAGACTGTCAGACATCGGAAACTCCTTCAGGACCGCTTCTCGGGGGCGATGACCTCGGCCGGCTCGGTGAGCATGGCCGGCATCTCCGGCACCGCCTGCTGAGCGAGCACCTCGCGCGGGCCGGGCCCGTGGTCGACCACCCGCTTCGACACCCGGATCTCCCGGGAGAGCGCCACCGGGATGATCGCGACCGCGAAGATCGCCGCACCGACCCAGAGGATCGGCGACAGCTGCCCGCGCCCGGTCGCCGACGCGTCGAGCCACTTGCCGCTCTCGTTCGTGATGTACCAGCCGACCGCGACCTGCAGGCAGGCGGCGAGACCGTTCAGCGTGCCGGTGACCTCCGGACGGGCGATCCCGGCCCAGTAGCTGTTGACGTTGCCCCAGAACAGCGGGTCGCACAGGAACGCCAGCGCACCGATGGCCAGACCCCACAGCAGCCACGGCGTGCCCGGGAACAGCGCGGCCAGCGCGAAGCCGATCGCCCCGCAGAGCGGGCCGAGGATCAGCCACGGCTTGAGCCGGCCGCCGAAGAACCTGGTGACGAGCGTGCCGCTGAACAGGCCGACCGCCACCGGGACGACCGCGACCAGCGGGCTGACCCAGGCGATCAGGTCGGGGTCGACCTTCTCCAGCGTCAGCAGGCCGTACGGCATCCACGGCCCGGCCAGCCAGGTCGGCGTCGTGGCCAGCGCGGTGGCGATGGCCATCGTCACGATGCTCGGCTTGCGCAGCGCCTTCAGCACCTCGCGGAACGGCAGCTTGGCCTCGGTCTGCGCCGAGAACCCGGCCTGGATGTGGTCGACCTCCTCGCGCGAGATCCCGCGCATCTTCTCCGGCTTGTCGGCGACCAGGAAGATCAGCCCGAGCAGTGCCGGGATGCCGAGCGCGGCGACGATCCAGAACGCGTCCCGCCACGACAGGTGGTTGGCCAGCGGCAGCGCGATCGCGGGGGAGAGCACACCGGCGATCAGCGTCGAGCTCATCCAGGTCGCGGTGGCCCGGGCACCCAGGGCACCGGGGAACCACAGCGCCAGCAATCGTTGCGACGGCGCCCACAGGAACCCGAAGAAGATGCCGAAGACGAAGTTCCGCCACCACATCTCGGTGTACGTGTGGACGAACGCCATGCTCGCCGAGAGCACCGTGACGCCGAGCACGCAGATGATCAGCATCAGCTTGGCGCCGAGCCGGTCGGAGAGGATGCCGGCCAGCAGCAGCAGCGGGAAGTACCCGAGCAGGTACGACGCGACGACGCTGGAGATCTGCGCCGGCGTCAGGTGCAGGTCGGCCGACCAGTATGGGTTGAGCAGGCTGAACTTCGCGCTGTCGAGCCAGACCACGAAGTTGACGAACAGGACGGTGCCGAGCAGGAGGCCTCGCTTACCAGCGAAGAGGCGCTCCGTTCTGGCGACGGGGGCGGCGAGTGACATGGGGGGCTCCGACTCTGACGGGCGCGACGAGGCGCGCCGGTTTGCGGGCGGCGTTGCGAGCGGGAAGGAGCGGTACTGACCGGCGCGCGGTCGGCGCCGGCCTGTCGGGGGCTCAGAGAGCGGTGTGGCCTCCGTCGACGGGGAGGATGACCCCGTTGACGTACGACGCGGCGTCCGAGGCCAGGAAGACCGCGACCGACGCGATCTCGTCCGGCCGGGCCACCCGTCCGAGCGGGTTTCCGGCCGCGGCGGCCTCCCGGCCCCCGTCGGCGTGCAGGATCTCCGAGATCATCGGCGTGTCCACGCCACCAGGGCAGATGCAGTTCACGCGGACGCCACGGGGGCCCCAGTCGGCGGCCAGCACCCTGGTCAGGGCGACCAGCCCGCCCTTCGCCGCGGTGTAGGCGTCCGCACCGGGCATCGCGACCAGGCCGTTGATCGACGCGTTGTTGACGACGGCGCCGCGGCCCTGCGTCGCCATGATCGGTAGCACGTGCTTGCAGCAGAGGGCCGGGCCCTTGAGGTTGATCGCGAGAATCGCGTCCCAGTCCTCGGCCGGGGTGTCGACGACGCTCGCCATCGCGTAGCGGGAGCGGGCGCTGAAGCCGACCCCGGCGTTGTTGAACAGGACGTCGATCCGGCCGAAGCGGTCCATCGTCGCGTCGACCATGGCCGCGACCGCGGCCTCGTCGGAGACGTCGACCTGGATCCCGAGGGCCGGCGTGCCGTCGGCGGTCAGCTTGGCCGCGGCCTCCTCGGCGCCGGTCCGGTTCCAGTCCGCGATCACCACCGTGCTGCCCCGCTCGGCGAACAGCCGGGTGGCGGCCAGTCCCTGGCCGCTCGCGCCACCGGTGACGATGACGACGGCACCCTGGAGCCCGGTCACGAGGCGTCCATCGTGACGACGACCTTCATCACGTCGTCGGCCCGGAGCTGGGTGCGGAACGCCTCGTCGACGTCGTCGAGGTCGAACGTGTGGGTGACCAGCGGCTCGGTCTTCACCTGCTCGGTGGCGAGCAGCTCGATCGAGCGGCCGAAGTCGCCACCCAGGCAGCCGACGATGCGCGGTGCCTTGTGGACGATCTTCGTCGTGTCGATCGGCGCCGGGTTCTCGGGCAGTCCGACGAACGCGATCGTGCCGCCCGACCGGACCATCTCGAACGACTGGACGATCGTCTGGGGCGCCCCGGCGGCTTCGATCACGACGTCCGCCATGCCGCCTTCACCGAAGTGATAGCGTCCGACGCCGATCTCCTGCTTGACCCATTCGAGAGGGTCACCGGTCCGCGCGTCGAACACCGCGTCGGCTCCGGCGGCCTCGGCCGCCGCCAGCCGGCTCGGGCTGACCTCGACGAGGACGACCTTCCCGGCGCCCGACGCCTTCGCGACCTGCAGGCAGGCGTTGCCGATCAGGCCGCCGCCGAGGACGACGACCGAGTCACCCGGCTGGACCTCGGCCATCGTGACCGTGCCGACCGCGACCGAGACCGGCTCGACGGTGGCAGCCGCGGTGACCGGGACCGAGTCGGGGACGCGGTGGACGCTGGCGCCGAGCACGGCCCGCTCGATCAGCACGTAGTCGGCGAACGCGCCGGGGCGTCCGTACCCCATCGAGTTGGCGAAGATCTCCGGGCAGAGGCCGTACTGGCCGCGCTGGCACCAGAAGCACTTCCCGCAGAAGCCCATCGTGAAGCCGGTGACCCGGTCGCCCACCGCGATGCCCTCGATCTGGTCGCCGACGACGACGGCCTCACCGATGAACTCGTGCCCGACCACCTGGCCGGGCTGGACGTACATGCCCTTCTTGTAGGTGTGCACGTCCGATCCGCACACTCCGCAGGCACGAACCCGGACTAACACGTCGTGCGATCCGCAGTTCGGCACCGGCAGGTCGTGCACGACGATCTTCTCGGGGGCCTCGTAGACGGCGGCCCTCATCTTCTCCGTCATGAAAATCCTCCAGAACACCGATGTCTGGGGTCCGAGCGAGCTCCCGACCGACGGGTCGGTTGGGGGGAGTCTCGTACCCCGTTTACGGGTGTGTCAAGGGTCACCGCTGGGCCGATTTCGCACCTGGCAGTTGTGTAGTCATCACGAAGAGCACCCAGAACGGGCCTAAATGCCGAGACGAGGGAAGTACTCGGGCCCACTCGAACGACTGGTCGGTCGCCAGCGGCTACCCGGTGCTACTGTGCTCGTCACGACTTCGATGAGGGGGAGAGCCGCGATGGCGAACCCGAAGACCGCGCGGTCGGCGCGACGACAGATGAGCCTCGACGA
Organism: Cryptosporangium phraense; assembly: GCF_006912135.1. Taxonomy (NCBI): domain Bacteria; kingdom Bacillati; phylum Actinomycetota; class Actinomycetes; order Cryptosporangiales; family Cryptosporangiaceae; genus Cryptosporangium; species Cryptosporangium phraense. Next base: position 383,928 of record NZ_VIRS01000003.1, read on the forward strand.
CCGGCGGCAGGAGATCATCACCGCGGCCGCCGAGCTCTTCGACCGCAGCGGCTACAGCCAGACCACGATGGACGACATCGCGAAGACGATCGGCATCGCCAAGCCGACGCTCTACCACTACTTCCGCAGCAAGGAAGAGATCCTCAGCTCGATCCACGAGGAGTTCATCGACCTGCTGCTGGAGAAGGAGGAGCGGCGCCAGCGCGCCGGGCTACCGCCCGAGCAGATGCTGCTCGAGGTGATGGTCGACATCCTCGAGCTGATGGAGACCCACCGCGGTCACCTGCGGGTGTTCTTCGAACACCACCGCGAGCTCCCGGACGCCGCCCAGCCCGACATGCGGGCCAAGCGCGACCGGTACGAGGAAGCCGTGACGCGCACGATCAAGGCCGGCGTCACCAGCGGGGTGTTCCGTGACCTCGAGCCGCGGCTGACCGCGCTCGGGCTGTTCGGCATGTGCAACTGGGCCTACCAGTGGTACCGGGCCGGCGGGCCATTGCAGCCGCGCGAGATCGCGTTCCAGTTCTGGGACATCTTCGTGCGCGGGGTCGCGGCTACCCCGTCGCGAACGTTGATTTGATCTCGTTCTTCAGGATCTTCCCGACCTTGGAGCGGGGCAGGTCGGGCCAGATCTCGACCTGCTTCGGTGTCTTGACGCTGCCGATGCGCTGCTTGACGAAGGCCCGCAGTTCGCTCGGGTCCAGGGTCTGGCCGCGCTTGAGCTGGACCACCGCGGTGACCCGTTCACCCCACTTCTCGTCGGGCAGGCCGATCACCGCGCAGTCCTGAACGGCGGGGTGCGCGAGAACGGCCTGCTCGACCTCGGTGGAGTACACGTTGAAGCCACCGGTGATCACCATGTCCTTGGCCCGGTCGACGATGAACAGGACGTTGTCCTCGTCGAGGTAGCCGATGTCACCGGTGTGGTGCCAGCCGTGCGCGCTCGCTGCTGCGGTGGCCTGGGGATTCCGGTAGTAGCCACGCATCACCAGCGAGCCGCGCACCACGATCTCGCCCCGCTCACCCCTCCGGAGCAGGGCGCCGTCCTCGGCCATGATCCCGACCGTCACCAAGGGTGACGGCCGTCCGGCCGAGGAGAGCCTTTCGGTCGCGACCGATCCGTCCGGGCGGAAGTGGTCGCGGGGAGCCAGCGTCGAGATCATCATCGGCGCCTCGGTCTGGCCGAACAGCTGGCCCATGGGTCCGATCCGCTCCAGCGCCTCGGCGAGGCGGGTGGCCGACATCGGCGCCGCGCCGTACCAGAAGCACTGGAGGCTTCTCAGATCCGCGGTGACCAGCGCCGGATGGTCCAGGATCATGTAGATCAGCGTCGGTGGCAGGAAGGTATGCGTGACCTGGTGCTTCTCGATGTTCGCCAGGAACTCGCCGACATCCGGATCGCGCATCACGACGATCTCGCCGCCCAGCGACAGCACCGGGAAGCACAGCACGCCGGCCGCGTGGGTGAGCGGCGCCAGCGCGAGGTAGGTCGGGCGTCCCTCGAACGGGTAGCTCATCAGCGTCAGCGCGGTCATCGCCTCGAGGTTCGCCCCGGTGAGCATGACGCCCTTCGGCCGTCCGGTGGTTCCGCCGGTGCCGACGATCATCGCCAGGTCGTCGTCGGCCGGGCGGTTGACGTCACCCTCGGTGAGGAACTCGTCCCAGGTGAGGGCGCCGTCGACGTATCCGTCGAGGCAGACGAGCGTCGTGAGTTTTTCCAACCGCAGCTGGGCGACCAGGGGCGCGAAGTGTTCCTGGAAGATCAGCGTGCCGCACTCGAACAGGTCGAGCAGTTCGCGGTTCTCGGCGACCTCGTTGCGCGGGTTGATCGGGCACCACACCGCACCGGCCCGGCTGATCCCGAACACGCAGGTGAACGCGATCGGGTCGTTGGCCGAGAGGATCGCGACCTTGTCGCCGGGCTCGACGCCCCGCCGGGCCAGAGCCGCGGCGACGCGTCCGCTGAGCGCGACGACCTCCGCATAGGTGCTGGTGCGGCCGTCGGTCGTCAGGCAGGGGGCGTCCGGGCCCAGCGACGCCCCCTTGTCGAGGTAGTCGACCAGGCGCACGTCACATGCCCATTCCGCCGTCGACCGGCAGACCGGCCCCGTTGACGAACCGGGACGCGTCGGAGGCCAGGAACACGACCGCGTCGGCCATGTCGGAGACCTCGCCCAGCCGGCCCGACGGGGTGAGCGCGACGACCGCGCCGACGGCCTCCTCGGGCGAGCCGAACAGGCCGAGCCGGGCGCAGTCGTTGGCCAGCCCGGCGCCCATCGCGGTCGGCACCAGCCCGGGGTAGATCGCGTTGACCCGCACGCCGTACCCGAGCCGTCCGGATTCGGCCGCGGCCACCCGGGTCAGCCGGTCCACTCCGGACTTCGTCGCCGAGTAGACCGCGATGCCCGGGAACGCGATCGTCGCCGCGACCGACGCGACGTTGATGACCGCGCCGCCGTTGCCGGCGACGCCGCCCGGGCGCATCGCCCGGAACGCGTGCTTGAGGCCGAGGGTGGTGCCCATCAGGTTGATGTCGAGCTGCCTGCGGATCTGCTCCGGTTCGACGTCGACCAGCAGGCTGGTGATCTCGACGCCGGCGTTGTTGACGACGACGTCGAGGCCGTGGAGTTGCTCGGTGGCCGCGGTGATCGCGGCTTCCCAGTTGGCGTCGTCGGTGACGTCGAGGTGCACGAATCCGTGGCCCGTGCCGAGGGACTCGGCGACCTTGGTGCCGAGTTCGTCCTGCACGTCGGCGACGATCACCTGCGCGCCGGCGGCCGCGAGTGCCTGGGCCATGCCCTCGCCGAGACCCTGGGCTGCTCCGGTGACTAGGGCCTTGCGTCCGGTCAGGTCGAAAACACTCATGGGGCGCTCCATTGCGTCATGAACGGCTCTGTGGCGGCCATCACAACTTACGGCCCGGCGCTTGACGCTTGTCAAGATTCGTTTGGGCAGACGTCCAAATCCGGCTGGTCAATTGTCAAGACATCGGGTGGGGGCCGCTCTTAGGATCAGGTCTCGGGGGTTCGGGTCAGGGGGGTGGCATGGCGGCGATGCGTACGGCGCGTACGGCGCGTACGGCTCCGGCCGACAAGTACGAGGAGCGGCGGAAGCAGCTGGCCGAGTCCGCGCTGCGCACGCTGGGAGAACTCGGCTACGCCCGCAGCAGCCTGCGCGAGATCGCCACGAACTCCGAGTTCAGCCACGGCGTCGTGCACTACTACTTCGCCGACAAGCTCGAGCTGATCATCTACTGTGTCCGGTACTACAAGGCCCAGTGCGTGACGCGCTACGACGAGGTGATCGCGTCCTCCGAGACGCCCGACGCGCTGGTCGAGGCGTTCGCGGCCAAGCTCGTCGAGACGATCGTCGACGAGGCCCCGATGCACCGCCTCTGGTACGACCTGCGGACCCAGAGCATGTTCGAGGAGGGGCTGCGCGAAGCGGTCCTGATGATCGACCAGACGCTCGAAGACATGATCTGGCGGGTCGTCGAGCGGTACGCGACGCTCAGCGGATGCTCGCCCACGACGACCCCGCCGGCCGCGTACGGCCTGCTCGACGGCGTCTTCCAGCAGGCGCTTCTCGGGTACCTGACCGGCCGCGCGAGTGCGCTGGAGAACCTCGTCGCCCAGGTGCGGGCGTTCTTGCCGTTCCTATTGTCCCGAGCCTGAATTCGCCGCGCCGTCGCGGATGACACCGACGATCCGGCGGGCGATCACGGTCGGGGAGTCGCCGTCCGGGCGGTACCAGATCAGCGACCAGTTGACCGCGCCGAGCAGCGTCAGCCGCACGTAGCGGCGGTCGACCTTCGGGCGCAGCGGAAGCGCGGCGACGAGGTCGCGGAACACCTGCTCGTACGAGTCCCGGATCGCCAGCATCGCCTGATGGACCTCGCCGCTGCGCCGGCTCGGGATCTCGGTGGCCAGGACGCGCATCGCGCCCTCGCCGTGCAGGAGCGCGGTCAGGTGGGCGGCGCAGGCCTGCTCCAGCCGGGCCCACGGGTCGTCCGCGGTCACCGCCCGCCGGACGCGGTCGGCCACCTCGGTCGCGGCCCGGTCGACGATCGCGACCAGCAGCGCCTCCTTCGAGCGGAAGTGGTAGTAGACCGACGCGGGCTGCACGCCGGCCGCGGTGGAGATGTCGCGCATCGAGGTCGCGTCGAACCCGCGGGTCGCGAACAGGTCGGCCGCCGCGGCCAGCACGACCTGGGCGCTGTTGTCGTCGCGTCGCGGCCGGCCCACCGGGCGCTTCACGGCTTCGCTCATGCGTTCACCCTAGACCCTTCCCTGACCAGCTCCGTTGAATTAGCCTAACGATCGATCTATTAATTTAGGGGTGCCTCATGGCGATGGTGGAGAGGCTGGCCGCGTTCGCGACGACGGCCAAGCAGAAGGACTTCGAGTGGGACTTCACGAAGGGCGTGGAGTCCTACGAGACCTGGGACGAGATCGAGATCGGCGCGAGCGGGCCGGGCATGCGCGTCTTCGAGGTGACCGAGGACGACATCCTGTCGTTCAACCGGTCCTGTCTGGAGACCGACCCGATGCTGGTCGACCCGGAGTACGCGGCCGCCCACGGCGGTCTGCGCCAGCACCCGCTGTTCGTCGTTCAGGTCGTCTTCTGGTGCATCGACACCGGCATCGGCAGCTGGCTGCGGTCCCCGGGCGCGCGCAACCCGGGCCAGCACATCGAGCTGTTCGAGCCGTTCGTCGTCGGCGAGACGATCACCGCGACGATCACCCACCAGGACAAGTGGATCCGGCGCGACAAGACCTACGTCGAAGACGAGGTCGCGCTGCACAACCAGGACGGCGTGCTCAAGGCCGTCTGGTTCACCCGGCTGATCATCCCGCCGAACCGCGCCGAGCTGGTCCGTTACGCGAGCCTGTGAGAGGAAGCGCCATGCACTTCGCCGACCTGACCCTGGGCTACGAGTTCCCGGCCGTCGAACACCAGGTCACCCAGGACATCATCGACCTGGCCGCGGTGGCCCACCTGGACTTCAACCCGGTGCACACGAACATCCCCTGGAACGAGCGGGCCCAGGTCTTCCACATGCCCGACACCGCGGCCCACGGCATGTTCACGATGTCGATGATGGCGTCGGTCGTCGACCGGCACTGGCGCGCCGAGGGCGCGCAGATCCGCACCATGCAGACGAAGTTCACGAAGCCGGTGCGGGTCGGCGAGACGACCCGGGCCACCGGCTCGATCACCGAGCTGCACCCGCTGGGGCCGGGCCGCAACGCGGTCGTCGTCGCCGTGCGGGCCACGGACTCGACCGGCGACGTCGTCGCCGTCGGCACGTTCCGCGTCGCGGTCCCGGACTGACGCGATGGACGAGTCGTTGGACGGAATGGTGCGCTGGCACGCCCGGCACCGCGCCGATGCGTCGGCGGTGATCTGCGGGGACGCCCGGCGCAGCTACTCCGAGCTGTACGACCGCAGCGGGCGGCTGGCCGCCGGGCTTCTCGCCACCGGGCTGAAACCCGGCGACCGGGTGGCGATCCTGCTGCCCAACTGCATCGAGTACCTCGAGCTGTACCTGGCCGCGGCCCGCAGCGGCCTTCCGCTGGTGCCGATCAACGCCGCGCTGACCGGCCCGGAGATCGCCTACATCCTCGAGGACTCGGGGGCGGCGCTGGTGATCGCGGCGGACGGGCTGGACGTCCCCGAGGGGCTCCCGGTGATCCGCGACCTCGCGGCGCTGATCGACGGCGGATCGGCGCTCGAGGCTGTGGTACCCGGCCCGGACGCCGTGTTCTTCCAGGGCTACACGTCCGGGACGACCGGACGGCCGAAGGGCTGCGTCCAGACGCTGGGCGCGTTCGTCGAGCATTTCCGGCGGTCGTTCGGGCTCTACCGGCACGACGCCGACGACGTCATGCTGATGCCCGGCCCGCTGTTCCACGAGGCGCCGGCGCTGTTCAGCCTGGCCCAGCTGTACTACGGCGGCACCGTGCTGCTGCTGTCCCGGTTCGACGCGGCCACCGCGCTGACCGAGATCGGGACCCACCGGGCGACGACGATCGGCTTCGCGGTGCCGACGATGCTCGACCGGATGATCCCGGCGGCTCGGGAGCACGACACGTCGTCGCTGCGCAGCATCGTCACCGCGGGCGCGCCGCTGCACCCGGAGACCCGGGAGGGCACGCTGCGGGCGTTCCCGACCGCGGCGCTGCACGAGTTCTACGGCGGCACCGAGATCGGCATCATCACGAACATCGAGCACCGGGCCGGGCGGGCCTTCGGGTCGAGCGTCGGCACGGCGGTGCCCGGGTTCGACGTCGTCCTGCTCGACGAGACCGACCAGCCGGTGGCGCCGGGCGAGGTGGGGCTGATCTACGTCAGCCCGATCATGATGGCCGGGTACCACGGCCGGCCGCAGGCCACCGCGGACGCGACGCGCACGCTCGACGGCGTCGACTGGCTCACGCTCGGCGACCTCGGCCGCCTGGACGAGGACGGTCACCTCTACCTGGTCGACCGGAAGAGCCACATGATCATCACCGGCGGCGAGAACGTCTACCCGGCCGAGGTCGAGGCCGTGCTGGCCGAGCACCCGGCGATCGACGACGTCGCGGTCATCGGCCTGCCCGACGCCGACTGGGGCGAGGCCGTCACCGCGGTCATCGCGACCACCGGCGAGGCGCCCGACCTGGACAGCGTCCGGACGTTCGCCCGGGCCCGGCTGGCCGGGTACAAGACGCCCCGCCGGGTGGTGATCGTCGACGAGATCCCGCGGACCGCGTCGGGAAAGATCCTCAAGCACCGCCTGCGGAACGACCTCGCCGGCGGAGAGCCTCCCAGCGAGCCAGGCGGTCGCTGACCTCGGCCTCGTTGCCGTTGGTCGTGGGCCGGTAGTACTGCTCGCGTTCCATCCCGTCCGGGAAGTAGTCGGCGCCGGAGAAGCCGTCCTCGGTGTCGGGGTCGTACTGGTAGCCCTCGCCGTAGCCGATTTTCCGCATCAGCCGGGTCGGGGCGTTGAGGATGTGCGCGGGCGGCATCAGGCTGCCGGTCTTCTTCGCCCGGACCCGGGCCTCGCCGAACCCCCGGTACACCGCGATGGACTTGGGTGCGGTCGCCAGGTACACGGCCGCCTGGGCGATCGCGAGCTCGCCCTCGGGGGAGCCGAGCCGCTCGTAGACGTCCCAGGCGGCCAGCGTCTGCTCCACGGCCCGCGGGTCGGCCATCCCGACGTCCTCGGTGGCGAACCGGACCAGCCGGCGGGCGATGTAGAGCGGGTCCTCGCCGCCCTCGAGCATCCGGGCCAGCCAGTAGAGCGTGGCGTCGGGGTCGGAGCCGCGCATCGACTTGTGCAGCGCCGAGATCAGGTTGTAGTGCCCCTCCTGCTTCTTGTCGTAGAGCGGCGCGCGTTTCTGCACCTGGGCGGCGAGGCCGGCGACGTCGAGCGGCGGGCCCGGGGGGAGGGCTTCGATCATGTTGAGCAGGTAGCGGCCGTCACCGTCGGCCAGCGCGACGAGGGCGTGCCGGGCGTCGGGGGTGAGGTTCACCGGGCCGGCCCGCTCCACGAGCGTTTCCAGGGCGTCGTCATTCAAGCGTTTGAGCACGAAGACCTGACAGCGGGAGAGCAGCGCGCCGTTCAGTTCGAAGCTCGGGTTCTCGGTCGTCGCCCCGACCAGGATCACCGTGCCGTCTTCCACGTAAGGCAGGAAGCTGTCCTGCTGGGCGCGGTTGAAGCGGTGGATCTCGTCGACGAACAGCAGCGTGCCCTGGCCGATCGTCCGCCGCTTCCTGGCCGCGTCGAAGACCTTGCGCAGGTCGGCGACGCCGGAGAACGTGGCCGAGAGCGGTTCGAAGACCAGGTCGCTCTGCTCGGCCAGCAGCCGGGCGATCGTCGTCTTGCCGCAGCCGGGCGGCCCCCACAGGATCATCGAGACCAGCCGGTGCTGCGCGACCATCCGCGCCAGCGGCGCGTCCGGCCCGAGCAGGTGGTCCTGCCCCACGACGTCGTCGAGCGTCCGCGGGCGGAGGCGGTCGGCCAGCGGGCGGGTGTCGTCGGAGAACAGCGGCAACGCTTCGTCCATGGCCCCTACCCTGCGACGAAGATCGTCCAACTGTCCACGACCCGGAAGCCCATCGACTCGTACAGCGTCCACCCGTCGGCCGACGGCTGCAGGTAGGCGGTGGTGGCGCCGGCGGCGAAGCCGTCGGACAGGATCCGCGCGGTCATCGCGCGGCCGAGGCCGCGCCTACGGGCCTCCGGCACCACGGCGACGTTGAAGACGCCGATCATCTCGCCGCTGCGGATGCCGAGGCCGGTAGCGACGGGCCGGCCGGACGCGGACGCGAGGTAGCCGGTGATGCCGGGGGTGTCGAGCACGTCGCCGCCCATCAGGTCGCCGAAGGCGGCCGAGGGGACGCCGAAGCCGTGGGCGAGGGCGGTGGTGTAGGCGTTGGCGTGGTCGGGACCGACGTGGTGGATGGTGGTGTCGGGGGCGGGCAGTCTCACGTCCGGGGCGGGGCAGGTCATCATCGGGCCGTCGTGGCGGGCGGTCCGGCCGTGGCGGGCGGCGAGGTCCGCGGCTGTGTCGCTGCGGACGACCATCGACCAGGGGAAAGGTCGGGTGCCGGCGTCGGTCGCGAGGGTTTCGAGCGCGGTCAGGTCGGGGGTGGGGTCGAGGCTGACCACGGTGTTGAGCGAGGCGAACTCGGTGCCGCTGACGACGACGGCGCCGCCGCCCAGCTCGGCGTACCAGCCCTGCGGGCTCGCGGTCATGAAGCGGGCCATCGCGTCGAGCCAGGCGGCCGCGGCGCGGTCCCGTACGGTCATCGGGCGAGTCTACGAAGGAGTGACGTGGGGTTCGAAGACGCGGTGCGCGGCGCGTTCCGGCGGGGCGACACGGACGCGGTCGTGGGGATGGCGAAGGCGGAGGTCGTCCGGGCGCGGGAGGCCGGTGATGCGGCCGGGGAGGTGGAGGCGCTGTACGCGCTGTCGCGCGTGGCGCTGCGTGGGGGTGAGCTGGTACGGGCGGAAGAGTTGGCGCGGGAGGCGCTGTCCGTAGCGGTGGGTGCGGCCGGCTTGGTCGGCCGGGAGGCCGGCGGGGGTGGCGGGGGTGGCCGGGAGGCTGGTGGGGGTGGCCGGGAGGCCGGTGGGGGTGGCCGGGAGGCCGGTGGGCGGGGGTTGGAAGAAAGGCCTCGGCATGTGCTGGCGGCGGTCGCACGGTTGTCGGGGAACTACGAGCTCGCGCGCGAGCGGTATCTGGCCAGCATCGCGCTGAACGAGGAACTGGGCCGGCCGGAGGCCGTGAACTCCGAGTCGTACAACCTGGCCTTCACCGAGCTCCGACTCGGCAACCGGGACCGGGCCCGAGAGCTGTTCGCCGAGGTCCGAGAGCGCGTCTTCCGAGAGGGCTACGACTCGTTCGTGCCGTACCTCGGCGTGGCCGCGTCCGCCCTGGCCGCGGCCGACGGAGATGACGAGCTAGCGGCCCGCATGATCGGCCTCACCGACGCGGCCTACGCCGAGATCGGCCAGGTCCCCGACCCGGACGACGCACAAGAGCTGTCAGCGGCCCGGGAGAAGGCGATCATGGCCCTGGGCGAAGCTGCGTTCGGGCGCGAGTACGAGGCCGGGAGAGCCCTCACCCCCCGCGACGCACTCTGAGCAACCGGGCGGAATTGTCGGAGGGGCGGGCCATACTGCGGCGCATGACGGAACCGACTCATCGCCATCACGCGATCGACTACATCGAGTTCACGGTCACCGACCTGGAGGCGGCCAAGCGCTTCTACGCCGACGCGTTCGGCTGGCAGTTCACCGACTACGGCCCCGGCTACGCCGGAATCCTGGGCACCTCCGGCGAGGTGGGCGGCCTGGCCGCCGGTGACGAGATCCGTCCCGGCGGCCCGCTGGTGCTCCTGTTCTCGACGGATCTCGACCGGTCGGTGGAAGCGGTCGAGAAAGCGGGCGGCCGAGTGACGAACGGCCCGTACGAGTTCCCCGGCGGCCGACGCTTCCACTTCGCCGACCCGAGCGGCAACGAACTGGGCGTCTGGTCGGAGTCCTGAGCCCGAGCCGGGGTGGCGGTGCGAGCCGGGGCAGCGGTGCGAGCCGGGGCAGCGGTGCGAGCCGGGGTGGCGGTGCGAGCCGGGGTGGCGGTGCGAGCCGGGCGGCGGTCTGAGCCGGGCGGCGGTCCTAGCCGGCACGCAGCCGAGGCGACCCACGCCTAAGCCACGCCTGGCGCACAGGCGCTCACCCGGCCGCCGCGGCCCAGGCGATCGCCCGCCCCGGCGCTGACCGTGCCGCCACCTGGCGTTGACCGTGCCCGTCGGGGCACATCGTGGGCCTGAACGACGCGGCGGGCAGTCGTCGCCGCACCGTGCCCAGCTGAATGCGGTCAGCGCGTGACCCACAACCCTGGGCCGATCGCGTAGCGATCACCAAGCAGACCGGGAGCGCCCGTCATCTCGAGTCTGGCGCCGCGCCCACGGCGAGCCCCAGCCGAAGCAGATCACCCCGCCCGGCTCGCCCAAGCGCGGATGCCAGCGCAGGAGGCCAGAGAACCACTGATCCGGTCATTCGTCCCCATCAAGGCGCGATCAGTGGGTTAGCGTGCATCGCATGGGAGAGAAGTTGCAACTGACCGCCACCCTGGAACCCCGAGGTCCAGCAGGCGCGTTCGTCCTCACCGACGAGCAGGTATCCGTCCTAGGCGAGGGCAAAAAGACCTTCCCGGTCCGAGTGACCCTCAACGGCGTGACGCTCTCCCTGAGGCTCGCCAAAATGGGCGGCGAAAACATGGTCGGACTGGCCAAGGCAGCCCGAGCCGAGGCCGGCGTAGAGATCGGCTCGACGTACGACGTGGAGATCACGTCCGACGCAGGCGAACGCACGGTCGAGGTCCCCGCCGACCTGGCCGAGGCTCTGGCCGCAGACGCACCCGCCGAGAAAGCGTTCAACGCTCTGGCGTACTCCCACCGCAAGGAATTCGTCCGCTGGATCACCGAAGCCAAGCGCGAAGCAACCCGAGCCGACCGAGTAGCCAAGACCGTAGAAATGGCCCGAGAAGGCCGAACCCGCTAACTCCTCCTCCCGCCAGACCACGCAGGAGCCGCGCCCACCGCCGACCGGCCACCGCCCACCAACGGCCGCCCGACCGCACCGCGCCGCCCGCTGCGCAGGGTCAACCGGTGCGCTGGGCGCCAGGCTTTGCCTTTCGCGCCACTGCGTTCCCGCGCACCGCGCTCCGTGCCCCCGCCTCGTCACGACGAACTCGGAGCCGAGGCCGCGAAGCCGAACGTCGACCGAGCCGGGGGCGCGCTGCTCGGGTCCGATGCCGTGCATGCCGCGACCCGCATACGCCCCCATGCCGTGCTGTGCCCGCCGCGCGCCGCCTACCGCGGCGGCTCTCCTGCGCCGCGTCGGCCGGGCCCGCGGCCCCGGGCATGCATTGCGCGCCGCCTACCGCGGCACGCGGGTCGGCGCACACCGCACCCGCCAGGCCCCCGCCGGAATGACCCCCAGCCGAAGCCGCCACCAAACCCCCGCCTAGCCGACTCAGCCGCCGCCGCAGATCAAACGCCCGTCGGCAGCGGATAGTCCTCGAGCGCGATGTTGCTAGCCGGACGATCGAACACCCTCATCAACGGCCCGAACACCTTCAACGCCGTAAACAAAACATTCCGGCCCACGATCCCCACCCAACCCCGCGGCGCCAACAGCCGCCCCGCATTCACCTTCCGCGACACCGATGCATAATCCCGGAACTTCTCCTCGTACCTCCCGAACGCCATCCCGTAGTCACCTCCCGCCAACCCCAGCTCCCCGGCCAGCACATACGCCCCCACCATCGCCAACCCAGTCCCGAACCCACCCAGCGCATTCCCGTACGCCGAGTCCCCGACCAGCGCCACCCGCCCCGCCGAATAGTGCTCCACCGTCACCCGGCTGATCGAGTCCAGATAGAACTCCGACGCCCCCTCCAGCTTCCCCACGAGCTCCGGCAACCGCCACTTCCCACCCCGATACGCCTCGGCGACCCGCTGCTTCTGCGCCGCTACGTCCTCCCGCACCCCCGGCTCGAGACGCCCCGCGAAGACGAAGAACGCCGGGGCCTTGGAGCCTCCCAGCGCCGCCATCCGGCCCGGCTCGTTGTACATCACGTCGTCGTCCCCGGCGTCCAGGCCGGCGAGCGCGTAGTAGTACCCGAGGTGCGTGACGAACCGGGACTCCGGGCCGAACGCCAGCCGCCGCACCGTCGAGTGAATCCCGTCCGCGCCGATGACCAGGTCGAACGTCCTCGGCTCCCGGTGGACGAACGTCACGTCGACGCCGTCCGCGGTCTCGGTCAGCGTGGCGATCGAGTCGCCGAACACGTACTCGCACGATTCCGCGGTGAGGTCGTACAGGATCCGGGCCAGGTCGCCGCGCGGAATGTTGATCTCCCCACCGGCGAACGCGCCCGGCACGACTCCGATCCGGCGCCCCTTCGCGTTCACGATCGCCCCGTCGTCGGACCCGACGGACGCTTGCTCTACGGCGTCCAGAATGCCCATCTTCTCGAGGACCGTCCGATGGACGGGTCCTTTGAAGTCGACGGCCTGACCGCCGGTCCGGATTCCGTCGGCCTTCTCGACGACGGTGACGTCGAATCCGTAGCGGTCGAGCCAGAAGGCCAGAGCCGGGCCGGCGATGCTGGCGCCGGAGATGAGGACGCGGCTGTTCTTCACGAGGGTGCTCCTGGGGTTGTGACGCTGCGGAAGGCGCGGTCGAGGTCGTCGAGCGCGAGCGAGGCGACGCGGGTCAGCTCGGCAACCAACTCCGCCACCGGGGCGGAGTCGCGGAGCCCGGCGCCGATCCGGTCGCCGATCGCCTGGACGACGGCGACGAGCGCGGCGGCGTGGGCCGTCGCGCTGAGGGGGGCCAGATCCGGACAGGTGCTGACGATCGCGTCGGCCACCACCTCGATCTGCCGTTCCCGGAATTCGAGCGCGAACCGGCGCAGGACGGGGCTGATCACGCATTGCGTGAAGAACTCGCCCCGCCCCTGGCGCGGATCGGTGTGGCGGTACCGCTCGATGTCGGCCTCGAGCAGCGGGCGGATCGCGCCGGCCGGGCTCACCCCGGCGCCGCGTTCGAGCACGGCCCGCCGGTAGAGCTCGAGGAACTCGTCGACCCGGTCGAGGACCAGGTCCTGCTTGGCCGGGAAGTAGTTGTAGACGGTCTGGTCCGACACGTTCGCCGCGCGCGCGACGTCGATCACCGACACCGCTTCGTAGCCGTGCTCGGCGAACAGCCCGGCGGCCACGTCGGCGATCCGCTCGCGCGTCTCCGCCTTCTTCCGGTCCCGCAGACCCTGTTCTCGCGCCATGTCGAGAACAGTACGCCGAAACTTTGGCTTCGCCAAAGTTTTGTGCCCACCAACCTAATGGAGGAAGACGATCTTTCCGCGGGCGTGACGGGTCTCGCTGAGCGCGTGCGCGGCCGCGGCCTGCTCCAGCGGGAACGTCGCCGCCACCGGTATCCGCAGCCGGCCGGAGTCGGCCAGCTCGACCGCGATGCCCAGCGCGTGGACGGCCTGCGGATCGGCGTCGGACCCGACGTCGGAGCCGGCCGGCGCCCCGTGCGAGAGGTGGACGCCGTGGGCGGCCGCGGTGAAGTCGGCGATCGTCACGACCCGGTCCGGCGAACCGGCGATCGCGATCAGGTCGGGGAGCGCGCCGCCCGCGCAGTCGACGACCGCGTCGACCCCGTGCGGTGCCAGCTCCTGGGCCCGGTGCACCAGCCCCGGTCCGTAGGTGGTCGGCTCGGCGCCCAGCGACCGCAGGAACTCGTGGTTCGCCGCGCTCGCGGTCCCGATCACCCGGGCTCCGCGGGCCACCGCCAGCTGCACCGTCACCGCTCCGGTCCCACCGGCCGCGCCGTTGATCAGCACCGTCTGCCCGGGCGCCACCTTCAGCCGGTCGAGCACCCGGGTCGCGGTCTCGACCGCGCCCGCCGCACCGCCGGCCTCCGGCCAGCTCCAGCTCCGAGGCTTCGGCGCCTACGCCATCAGGACGACGTGATCCGCGTTCGCGGCCCGCGTCGCCATCGAGGCCCACCCGAACACCTCGTCCCCGAGCGCGACCCCGGCCACCCCGTCGCCGATCTGGTCGACGACGCCGGCCGCGTCGAACCCGGTCCGCCACGGCAACTCCGCGGGGACGGCGTCGCGCATCGCCCCGGAGCGGATCATCGTCTCGCCGGCCGACAGTCCCGACGAACGCACGGCGATCCGGATCTCGCCCGGCCCGGCGTGCGGTTCGGGAACGTCGGCCACCCGCATCACGTCGGGCGGCCCGTACTGCGCGAACTCCACTGCTCTCATGCCTGGCGACGCTAACGGAACACCCCGTCCGGTTAGCTAAAGTGAGAGCCGTGGCCGGACAACTGAGAGCGGACGCCCAGGACAACCGTTCGCGGATCCTGGCCGTCGCGAGGGCCGCCTTCGCCGCCGACGGCCTCGAGGTGCCGATCCGGGAGATCGCCCGGCAGGCGGGCGTCGGCCCGGCGACCGTCTACCGGCACTTCCCGACCAAGGAGGCGCTGCTCGCGGAGGCGTTCGCGGACGAGAGGGCGCTCTGTTCGGAGATCGTCGCCGAGGGGCTGGCCGCCGAGGATCCGTGGGACGGCTTCTCCGGGGTGATCCTGCGACTGCTCGAGGTGCATGCGCTCAACCGCGGCTTCTCCCGGGCGTTCAATGCGACGCTCGGTGTTGCGGCCGAGCGGGACCGGTCGTTGCGCGGGATGCTCGAGCTGATTCGCCGGGCGAAGCTCGCTGGGGCTCTGCGGAGTGACTTCGTGCTCGAGGATGCGATTCTGGCGTTGATGGCCAATGAGGGCATTCGGGCGGAGTCGCCCGCGCAGCGCGCCGCTGCTTCCCGCCGGTTCGGAGCCCTGATGCTCCAGTCGTTCCGGGCTATTCCGGACCCGGGTCCGCTCCCGCCCCCGGTCCGCCTCCCACTCGCGGCCCGCTAGCCCGTGTTCTCGAAGTAGTTGCTGCTGCATAGGTGCGTCGGCGTGAGTCGACCGATGGCCATCGGCAGGCGATCGCGGCGTTACTTGCGGTGTCGGGTGCCGCTGCCGGCGTTGGTCGCGCAACGGCACCCTGACCCGGCTGGTGCAGCAGGTGCGCGTGATCGCCGAGGCGATCGACGAGCTCGACCGTGAGGTGTCGGTCGATTCCAGCATCGTGCGCGCTCACCAGCGCACCGCCAGCGCGTGCCGGGCCCGGCCCGGCGACGGCCATGGTCGGCCCCTGACCGTGTGCTGACCGGCGGGAACGTCAACGACTCGAGTCCTCGCGGACAAGGGTTACTCCAGCCGCGCGATCCGCGGCCATCGGCGTCGCCGCCGCATCATCACGACGATCCCGGAACG
This sequence comes from Cryptosporangium phraense, assembly GCF_006912135.1. Lineage (NCBI taxonomy): Bacteria > Bacillati > Actinomycetota > Actinomycetes > Cryptosporangiales > Cryptosporangiaceae > Cryptosporangium > Cryptosporangium phraense. The sequence goes on from NZ_VIRS01000003.1 coordinate 399,313, forward strand.
CCGTGATCAGCAGGCCCACCGGCAGTGCCGCGTCCGGTCCGGCGGCCGGCCAACGGCCTTCGACAAGCTGGCCTACCGCCGTCGCTACGACAAGACAGCCCTTGGGGACAGGCTCTAGCCCGCTCTGGTCCGGACGGGGCGGGCGCGGTCAGGAAGACGGCGCGGCGGCACGGAGGGCCACCTCGAAGATCTCGGCGGCCGGCGGTTGGACGCCGACTTCGGCCTCAACGCGTTCACGCGTCGACGCGTTGGTCGCTTCGAGACGGCGTAAGTCCTCTTCGGACGACCACAAGGAGAGCAACACGGCCTTCCCGTTGTCGCGGTCGACCAGGAGGTAGTAGCCGTTCAAGCCAGGGATCGAGCGCGCCGCCGCGACCTGCTGACGGGTGAGTTCGGTCAGCTCGTCGAGCTTCTCGGCCGAGTGGTGGAACGTCTGAACCCGAGCGATCACGGCGGCCTCCTCCGGCACAATGAGACATCAGCGTCTCATTACGCGACCGGTGAGTCAACGTGCTCCAGAATCGGAGGCATGACCAAGGGCGAAGCGCTCCGGGACCGCACCGCGGCCGCGATCATCGACAGCGCGGCGAAGGTTCTGGCGGCGCGGGGCGCGGCGGCGAGCATGGAGGAGATCGCCGGCGCGGCCGGCGTCGGGCGCGCCACCGTCTACCGGTACTTCCCCAATCGCGAGCAGTTGGCGGGCGCGATGGCCGCGGCCAGCGTGCAGGAATTGGCGGTTCGGATCGAGCAGGCCGACTTGCCGTCGGTTCCCTTCGAGGAGGCGGTGGCCCGGCTCTCGCGCGTCATCGTGGCCACCGGGAGCAAGTACGTCTACCTGAGCAGGGATGGCGTGCGGCACAGCGAGGAGCAGCCCGGATTCGACGAGAAGGTGCTCGAGCCCATCCGCGCGCTGTTCCGTCGTGCGCTCGCCGACGGCGCGCTGCGAGCGGACGTTCCTCCCGATCTTCTGCTCGACTTGTTCTCGGGCCTGACCAAAGGCGCGATCGAGGCGGTCGGGAGCGGCCGGCGGGGAATCGAGGAAGCTGCTGCCGCGGTCACCACGCTCCTCTTGGAGGGCACCCTGACCCACCGATGAGGCCGAGGCTCCGGCGGGCGAAGGGGTCGGCGTCCACGCCATGCGTCTTCAGGTGGGCTGTGACGCGCCCGGGACCGCAGGCGACCGGGTCGCCGCAGCTCGGACTCACAGGATTATGAGACGGCCGGCCGGGTATTCCGCGAGTCTCCGGCCTCGCATCCCGTGGGGCGGCACAACAGGAGGACGACTGTGGGCGCCGACGACAAGGTCAGCAACAAGGCGGAAGAGCTCGGCGGCAAGGTGAAGGAAGGCGCAGGCAAGGCCACCGACGACAAGGACCTCGAAGCCGAAGGCAAGGGCGACCAGGCCAGCGCGAACCTCAAGCAGGCCGGCGAGAAGATCAAGGACGTCTTCAAGTCGTGACGTCCCCGACGGACCGGGCCACCTCGGCCCGGTCCGCGGCCGGCCCCGAACCCGGGCCCGGCCCGGAAGTCCGGCCCGGGACCGGCCCCGGATAACCCAGCCGCCCCCGCGTCACGATCACCAGCACGACCGCGAGCACCCCGTACCCGATCAGGCTCGCCACGGTCACCTGCTCCGAATTGACCAACCCCGGCAACAGCACCGGGGTCAGCACCGAGAACGTGTTGTTGTTGCTCGCGTGGATCAGCATCGCCACCGGGAGACTCTCCCCGGTCCGGTTGAACGCCCACGTGATCACCACGCTGAACGCCACGGCCAGCAGCGTGAACAGCGCGATTGCGCGCAGCCCGCCGCCGCCCCGGTTCCACGTGGTCAGGAACAGCGGCAGGTGCCACCAGGCCCACAACGGCCCGAGGATCACGGTCCCGAGCAGCGGCCCGTGCCGCGCCTGCAGCCGCGGCAGCGCGAAGTCCCGCCAGCCCGGCTCCTCGGCCAGCGACGACGTCAGCATCTGCAGCACCATCCCGCCGAGGTACAGCAGGATCATCGACACGCCGACCCGGTGCACGTCCCGGGTCAGCACCAGGCTCCCGGCCAGCAGCACCAGCGGAATCCCCAGGACCGAGAACAGATACCACCGCGGGGCGATCCGCCACCGGAACAGCCGGGCCCGCCACCGGCGTAGCCCGGGAACCCCGTCGGCCAGCGCAGTCACCGCGAACGCCGACGCGAACGGACCCAGGTAGCCGCCGACCAGCAACCCGGCCAGCTGCGTGTCCCCGAGCACCTCTGGGAACCGGAAGTGCCACCATCCGAGCCCGTCCTCCGACAGCGCGTACGGCAGCCAGAACAACCAGGTGATGCCGTACACCGCCACGAAAAAGCAGGTCAGCGGGTACCGGCGAACGATTCCAGCCATGCCCCCGACGCTAGGAGAACCGCGCCGGGAGCAACGGCCAGCCAGCCACCCTGTCCACGGTGGACCTAGCTGTACCTAGTGCACCTCGATCCCGCCGTCCACGTTGATCGCCTGGCCGGTGATCAGCTCGGCGTCGTCGGAGAGCAGGAACCGCACGGTCGCGGCGATGTCCTCCGGCCGGGTCGGCCGCTGCAGCGGCGTGCTCGCCTTCACCGTGGCCAGAAAGGCCTCGTGGTTGCTCATCCCGGCCGACGCGAAAGCCGGCTGGTTGGCGGCCAGCCACGAACCGGTGGCCTCCCACATCGGGGTCCAGACCAGACCCGGGCAGACCGCGTTCGCGGTCACCCCGCTCGGGCCGAGGGCCCGGGCCAGCGACTGGGTCAGTGAGATCGCCGCCGCCTTCGACGCGCAGTAGTCGGCCAGCTCGGCCGACCCGCCCTTGCCGGCGATGCTCGCCATCACGACGATCCGGCCGCGGCCGCGCGCGGCCATCCGCACGCCGATCGCCTGCGAGAGCACGAACGGTGCGGCCACGTTGATGTCGAACGTCCACTGCCACTGCTCCAGCGACAGCTCCGGGAACTTCGACATGAGGCCGACGCCGGCCACGTTCACCAGGCCGTCGAACGGCTCCTCGCCGTCGAGGCGCTCCGCCAGCTCCCGCAGGCGGTCGTGCTCCCGCACGTCCACGACATACGTCTGGACGCTGCCCGCGCCGGCGTCGGTCGCTTCTTTGACGGTGGACGCCAGCCCCTCCTCGTTGCGATCGAACAGCACGAGGTCTTCACCGTCGGCGGCCAGTCGCAGGGTCACGGCCTTGCCGATGCCCTGGGCCGCGCCGGTCACGAGGATTCTCACGAGGTCACCGCCGGGGTGTCGAGGAGTTCGGGCTTGTCCAGCAGACGTTTGACCGCGCTGCAGAACCGGGCCCCGGTGATGCCGTCGACCACCCGGTGGTCGTACGCGGCGCTGAGCCCGAGCAGCGGACGCACGACCACGTCGCCGTCCTCGACGACCGGGGTGTCCACGGTGGCCCCGGCGAACAGGATCGCGGTCTGCGGCGCCGTGACCAGCGGAGTTCCGGTCTCGACGGCCGACTGGCCGAGGTTCGACAGCGTGACCGTGGCGGTCACCGGCGCGCCGCCGGCCGACTCCGAGGCCCGAGCCTGCGCGGTCAGGGCCCGGCTGCGGTCGCCGATCTCGGCCAGCGTGAGCGACTGGGCGTCGGCCAGCACCGGCACGAGCAGGCCGCGGTCGGTCGCGACCGCGATCGCCACGTTGACCGCTCCGTAGAGCGTCACGGTCCGGCCGTCGACCGTCGCGTTGATCTCCGGCACCTCCTGGGCCGCGTGGGCCAGCGCGGCGATCAGGACGTCGGTCAGGCCGACCTGGACGCCGTCGGCCTTCAGCGCCGCGCGATGGCGGCGCACCGCGGTGAGATCGACCCGGAACTGCTGGACGAACTGGGGGATCTCGCTCCAGCTCCGGGCGACGTTCTCGGCCATCGCCCGCCGGACCCCGGTGAGCACCCGCTGCTCCCGGACGGCCGGTCCGCCGTCGGACGGGACCAGTGCGGCCGGCCCCTCGGCGCCGGTCGCGCCGACCGTGGCCAGGTAGGCCTCGACGTCGGTCATCGTGATCGACCCGCGGGGCCCGGTTCCGGTCAGGGCGCTGAGGTCCACGCCCTTCTCGGCCGCGAACGCCTTGACCTTGGGGACGGCGCGGACGCGCGCGCCGTCGCCCCGGGCGGTGGTGCGGTCGTTGGCTGCTTCCGGTGGTGCGCCGCCACCGCCAGGCGCCGACGGTGCGCTCGGCTCGGCGTAATCATCGTGGTGAGACGCGAGCAGGGCATCGATGGCCTCGGACGACGGGGTTTCTCCGGGGTCGGCCACGACGGCGAGGAGCGTGCCGACCGGGTGCGCCTCCAGGGACGGAGCCACGACGCGGGCGAGCGTGCCGGCCAGGCGGGCCTCGACCTGGACCGCGTTCTTCTCGGTCTCGACCTCGTAGAGCGGGTCACCGACCGCGAACGACTCACCGGGCTGCACCAGCCAGCTGGTGATCACCCCGTTCTCCATCGTGTAGCCCAGCTGGGGCAGGTGGATGAGGTGCATCAGGCCAGGACTTCCTTGATCGCGACCTGGATCTCGGCCGCGGTCGGGATCGCCATCGCCTCGAGCATCGCGTTCTGGGGGAGCGGGATGTCGAGCGCGCCGACGCGCTTGATCGGGGCGTCGAGGAGGTCGATGGCCTCCTCGGCGACGATCGCCGCGATCTCGGACGCGCCGCCGCCGGTCTTCGGAGCCTCCTGGGCGATGACGAGCCGGCCGGTCTTCTCGATGCTGGCGAAGATCGCGTCGGTGTCGAGGGGGCGCAGGCCGCGGGTGTCGAGGACCTCGACGGACGCGTCGGAGTTCTTCGCGGCCTCCAGCGCGCGGCTGACCATCCGGCCCCAGGCGACGACCGTGACGTCGGTGCCCTCGCGCTTGATGTCGGCCTTGCCGATCTCGACCAGGTGCTCGCCGTCGGGGACCTCGCCGCGGGTCGCGTACAGGCCCTTGTGCTCGAAGAACGCGACCGGGTTGTCGTCCCGGATCGCGGCCTTGAGCAGGCCTTTGGCATCCGCAGGGGTGGACGGCACGACGATGTGCGCACCCGGGTGGGCCAGCAGCGCGGCCTCGGGGCAGAGCGAGTGCTCGGCGCCACCGCCGCCGGTCGCGCCCTCAGGGAGGCGGAGGGTCATCGGCACGGTGAAGTTGCCGCCGTGCATGTACCGCCATTTGCTCATCTTCGCGTAGGTCTCGTCGGCCGCGTTGAAGATGAAGTCGGCGAACTGGAGCTCGGCGACCGGGCGCAGGCCGGTGATGGCCAGGCCGACCGCGCCGCCGACGATGAACATCTCGGAGATCGGGGTGTCGAGCACGCGGTCGGGGCCGAAGCGCTCGTACAGGTCGTGGGTGACGCCGAAGATGCCGCCCATCCGGCCGACGTCCTCGCCGAGGAGGACGACGCGCTCGTCGCGCTCCATCTCCTCGCGGAGTGCCTCGTTGATCGCTTCGGAGTACGTGATGGTTCGGGGCATCGGTGCTCCTCAGACGTAGGTGTAGCGGGTGAGCAGGTCTTGGCCGGGTTGGTTGCCCTTGAGGGCCTCGTCGCGGGCGTTGTCGACCTGGGTCCTGGCCTCGGCCTCGATCTTCTCCAGCTCGTCCTCGGTGGCCTCGCCGCTCTCGTGCAGGAGCTTGCGGGCGAACACGATCGGGTCCTTCGTGGACGCGTCGGCCTTGGTCTCGGCGCTGCGGTACTGCTGCGGGTCGGCGAGGTAGTGGCCGGTGAGGCGGACGGTCTTGACCTCGATGAGCGTCGGCCCGTTGTTGCTGCGGGCTCGTTCGACGGCTTCGACGGCGACGTCGTGGACGTCGAACGGGTTCTGGCCGTCGACTTGCACCCCGTGCCAGCCGTAGCCCTTCGCCCGGTCCACGAAGGAGCCCCCGGTCGAGTGCTCGGTGGGCGTCGACACGGCCCAGCCGTTGTTCTGGACGACGAAGACCAGCGGGAGTTTCCAGGCCCCGGCCGCGTTGGCAGCCTCGTGGAACGTCCCGCGGTTGGCCGCGCCGTCGCCCATGAAGCACATCGTGACCTGGCCTGACTTGCGCAGCTTGGCGGAGAGCGCGGCGCCGGACGCAATGAGCTGGCTGCCGCCGAGCGTGCCCGACTGGCCGAGGACGCCCCGCTCGGGGTCGGCGACGTGCACGATGCCGGCGCCGAGGCCGTTGGTGGTGCCGAGCTCGTTGCCCAGGAAGTCGCCGAACAGGGCGGTGAGCGACGTGCCCTTCGCGATGATGTGGGCCATGCCGCGGTGGTCGTAGAGCAGGTAGTCGGTGTCTTCGAGGGCCAGCGTGGCGCCGACCTCGGAGCCCTCCGAGCCGCGGCCCGGGTGGTAGCTGGCCGGCGCCAGGTTCTCGTCGATGAGCCTGAGTAGGGCCTGTTCCCAGGCTTGGGCCAGGACCATCACGCGGTAGATCTCTAAACGGGAGCTCATTGGGCTGTCCAACCTCCGTCGACGTTGAGGACGGTTCCGGTGAGGTAGCGGGCGGCGTCCGAGAGCAGGAAGTGCACGGCGCCGACGACGTCCTGCGGCGTGGCGAAGCGGGCCATCGGGATCTTGCCGAGCAGGATCGCCGACCAGCGGTCGTGCGCGCGCAGCGCCTCGGTCATGTCGGTCTCGACGTAGCCGGGCGCCACCGCGTTGACGCGCACGCCCCGGTCGGCCCACTCGACGCCGAGGCTGCGGGTCAGCATGTCGACGCCCCCCTTGGAGGCGGCGTAGGCGACGATGCGCGGTCCGGCGACCTGGCCGTGGACGCTCGAGACGTTGACGATGCTGCCGGCGCCCTGGTCGAGCATCTGCCGTCCGGCGGCCATCGTCGCGATGAACGTGCCGGTCAGGTTCGTCTCGCAGACCTCGCGCCACTCGTCGAGCTGCATGGTCTCGCTGCGCTTGAGGACCGGGCTGATGCCCGCATTGTTGACCAGGCCGTCGAGGTGACCCCACCGTTGCTCTGCTTTCCTGACGGCGGTGGCGGCGACGGCCTCGTCGGTGATCGAGCCGACGACCGGGATGACCTCGGCGCCGTCCGCCTCGGCCTTCGCGCAGACGTCCTGCAGGGCCGCCTCCGTCCGGGCCTGGAGGACGAGGTGTGCGCCGGCCAGGGCCAGTTGGTGGGTGATCGCGGCGCCGATCCCGCGGCTGGCGCCGGTGATCCAGATGACGCGGCCGTCGAGGCCGAAGGTGGTGTTCGGGTCTGGTGGCACGGCGTTTCACGCTCCTGTGCGCGTTCTGGGCCCGGGAGGGCTCGCTGACCGCAGTCGACCGAACAGTCGGTTCGTTGTTTCCTACGCTGCGGCCTGCGCGCTGTCAACCGTTGCCTAGAGGCGTGGTGATGGCGTAGAGATGGCCTGTGAACCGACCAGTCGGTCGGGAGCCTCCTAGGGAGACCTCAGTGGCGGATCGCAAGGATTTCCAGCTCGGGCTGGGGAAGCTGGCCAAGGCCGGCGGCACCAGCGAGACGATGAAGGCGTTCACCGCCGTGCACGAGGCCGCGCTGGCCGACGGCGAGCTACCGCGCAAGGTCAAGGAACTGATCGCCACGGCCATCTCGATCACCTCGCAGTGCGAGGGATGCATCGGCTGGCACGTCGACGGGGCCCTGCGGGCCGGGGCGAGCGCGGCCGAGGTCGAGGAGGCGATCGGGGTCGCGATCCTGATGGGCGGCGGGCCGGCGACGTATTACGGCTCGAAGGCGCTGGAGGCGTTGCAGAATTCGTGAGTGCTTCTCTTCGACGAGGTCGCGCAGCTGTACTCGCAGGTTCGTCCGGGGTACCCGGATGCGCTGTTCGAGTGGCTGGCGCCGGGGACGTCGGTGCTGGAGGTCGGCTGCGGTACCGGGCAGGCGACGCGGTCTCTGGTGTCCCGCGGCTGCGACGTGACCGCGCTCGAGCCCGGGCCCGCGCTGGCCGCGGCGGCCCGGCGGGCGGTGCCCGGAGTGCCGGTCGAGGAGTCGACGTTCGAGCGGTGGGACGACCGGGGCCGGCGGTTCGACGTGCTGCTGGCGGCGTCGTCGTGGCACTGGGTCGATCCGGTGGTGGGGTGGCGACGGTTCCGGGAGGTCGTGCGTCCGGGTGGGTCGTTCGCGGTGCTCGGGCACGTCGTCGTGCGGCGCCCGGGGGAGCCGGAGGTGTACGCGGAGACCGCTGACCTGCACGAGCGCTTCGCGCCCGGTCATCCGGCGTGGGGTCATCCGCCTTGGGAGGACGAGTCCGCGCTGCCGGAGGGGGTGCGGGAGGCGTTGTTGGACGCGGTGGCGGAGCGGATCCGGACGGGGTTGGGGGATCGGGTCGCTCGGCGGTATTTGAGCTACGTGGGTATCTCGAATCGCTGAGCCCGGGCGTGGCCGGGCGTTAGCCCGGGCGCGTTCGGGCTCGGGCGGGCGTCAGCCCGGGCGCGTGGGCGCCCGGGCTGTCAGGTGCGGCGGGTCAGCCGTGGGCGTCGCCGGCGCCGTTGACGACCGTGATGCCGGTGGCGAACTCGGCGATGCGGGCGCCGTCCCAGTGCAGCTGGGCCGGAACCTGAATCTGCACCCACCGGCCGGACTTGTCCTGGTACGTGAAGATCTGGATGCCGTCGGTGCTGCGGAGGTAGCCGGTGCGGTCGCCGGTCGGGACCGGGGTGCCCTGGGTGAGCTCGCCCTTCGGCGTGTCGGACGAGGCCGAGAGCACGGTCAGCTTGTTCACGAACGAGTCCGGGTCCTTGTCGGCCGCGGACCTCGGCGCGATCGTGAGCGAGGACTCGCTGCCGCCCTGGATGACCCAGCCGTCCGGGAGCTGCTCGACGCGGTATCCCTTGGGCTGCTTGCCGGTGTAGGCGACGAGCTGGATCTGGTTCTTCGCCGGCGCCTGCGCCGTCACCGGGGTGTTGGAGGTGCTGGAGGTGCTGGACGTGCCGACCCAGGCGGCGGCGCCGCCGACGAGCAGAGCGGCCACGGCGACGCCGCCGGCGATCGCCGCGCGTCGGCGGTACAGGTGATGGCGGCCGCGGTCGAGGTCGGCGGTCGGGTCGGTCGGGCGGACGTCGGTGGTCATGGGGGTGTGCTCCTCGTTCAGGGCTGCGGCGAGCAGGCGTTTGATGTCGTTCATCGGGACCTCCGCCCGGGTGACACGGGTAGCGGTTCCAGGAGTTGGCGTAGCTTGGCGACGCCCTTGGCGTTCTGGCTCTTCACGGTTCCTTCGGAACAGCCGAGCCACTCCGCGGTCTGTTCGACGCTCAGGTCGAGCCAGTGCCGCAGCACGACGACCGCGCGCATCTTCGGCGGGAGCGTCGTGAGCGCGGCCCGGACGGCGTCGCCCAGGTCGTCGGCCGGAGTGGTGTGGGGCCGTTCGGGCAGTTGGTCGACCGACCGTTCCCGGCGCCACCACGGTCGACGGCTCTCGTCGATGTGCGCGTTGACGATGCTGCGCCGGACGTAGGCGACCGGGTGGTCGCTGGTCCGGATCCGGCCCCACGAGACGTAGGCCCGGACCAGCGCGGTCTGCACCAGGTCCTCGGCCCGGTGCGGGTCACCGCTCGCGAGCAGGCGAGCGGTGCGGACCAGGTCGGTCCGGTTGTCCCGGACGAAGCACGCGAATTCCGCGTCGAGCGCTCGTCGTTGCATCGGCACCTCCTTCGCCCGAATGGACGAATCCCACCGCGCCGAGGGTTGCCTCCCGAGACAACAATTTCGACGGGCGCGCGGAGCCGAGTCGCCTCAGCATGGCGCGATACCCTGACGTCGTCAGTCAGCCCACGTCGTGCGCTTGCGGAGGTGCCTCATGACCGGGATGGTGGCGCCCGCGTGGATGCACGAACAGGTCACCGCGGAGCAGTACGCGGTCTGGACCGAAGAGCAATGCGCGGGCATCGAAATAGTCGACGGGATGGTCGTCGTGAGCCCGAGTGCGTCCAAGCGTCACAACCGCTTGGCCCGGCTGCTGGCCAACGCCCTGGATGATGCGGCGGGGCCGGACTGGAACGCGGATACCGACTTCGACGTCCGGCTCACCGATGTGCCGCTCAACAACCGCCGCCCGGACGTCACCGTCTATCGCGCCGACACCATCGACGTGACGCCGACGCGGCCCGAGGACGTGCTCCTCGTCGTCGAGGTCGTCTCACCCGGCTCGGAGACCACCGACCGCATCGTCAAAGCCGACCAGTACGCGAAGGCCGGCATTGCTTTCTACTGGCGCGTCGAACAGACCGCGACCGGCGTGCCGCTCGTCTACACCTACGTCCTGGACCCGGCCACGGACCGCTACCACGAGGGTGACCTCTTCACCGGCGCCGTCCGGATCTCAGCCCCGTTCACCGTCGAGGTCGACCTCACGGCGCGGTGATCGTGTACGTCGTGCCGTAGGTCTTCCAGGTCAGGGGGGCGGCCAGGGTCAGGTTGCCGGCGGCGAGGAACGGGCGTTGCTCGGTGTCGATCCGGCTGGTGTCGAGGCCCTCGGCGCGCATCACGGCTCGGCGGGCGGTGAGGAACGCGCTCAGGTACGCCCTCTCGCTGCCGCCCTGGGCGGGCGTCCGCGCGAGCCTCATCGCGGTGGCGCGGATCCCGCTGAAGCTCCTCGGGTCGGTGCCGGGGCCGTGCATGACGATCGCGTCGAAGTAGATGAACTGACCCAGCGCGTGCAGACCGTCGGCCTTGGCCCGGCGAACGGCGGGACCGAGGTAGGACCGGTCGCGTTCCTCGTCCTGTGCGGCCCGGAACGCCGGGTCGGACGCGGCGGCCCGCCACGCGGCCACGAAAGGGGCGCCCAGCCCGGAGTGCGACGCGGTGCCGTCGACCCGCGCCAACGCCGGCAGGAACCGGGCCAGCCGGTTGCCGGGCCTCCTCGCGGTGTACCGCACGACCACCGCGAGCATGTCGGACGTGCCGGAGCAGAACCCGATGATGCCGCCGGTGTAGCCGCGCCCGTCGCCGATGTCCTCGATGTACGCGTACTGGGCGCGCCAATCGAGGGTCGAGTTCTCGGCGCTGGACACCAGCCGCATCGCGAGGTCCTTCCCGCGCGGAGTGTCCAGCGCGGTCACCGCGCCGGCCGGCGCGGCCGGGAGGAGTGCGACGGTCAGGACGGCAGCGACTAAACCGGTGCGAACGGCGGCGTGCTTCATCGGCTTCCTAGCGTTCCTAGCGTTCGGGGAGCGGAGCAAAGACGATGTGCCCCACGTTCGTCGACGGAGCTCACGATTGGCTCAACGTGACGTTGCCGCTAGTGGGACGGATGTCGTCTCGCCGCGAAGCTTGCCATCCCCGCACGCGCCCCGGCCACCCCGCGCGACGCCCGGCCGCCCCCGCCGAACAGGGTCAACCGGAGGTCGGGACGGACCGGCGGTCGCCGGCGTCCCCAGCGGCGCGAGCACCGCCGCCGAGACCGAACCGGCGCACGGCCTCGGCGTCCAGCAGGGGTTCGTGAACGTGGATCGGGTCAGCGGCTCACGGGTTCACGCGAACCGGGTCGAGGCCCCAGATCGTGCGGGTGTAGTCGGCGATCGTGCGGTCCGACGAGAAGTACCCGGATCGAGCCGTGTTCAGGATCGACTTCGCGGTCCACGCCTCGGCGTCGAGCCACACCTTCTCCACCTCGGCCTGCGCGTCCAGATACGACCGGAAGTCGGCGAGCGTCAGGTACTCGTCCCGATCGAGGAGGGAGGCGAGCACGCCGCCGAACGCCTGCCGGTCGCCGCCGGCGAACGTGCCGTCGCCGATCGCGTCGACGGCGGCGCGGAGCTCGTCGTCGCGCTCGTAGTAGTCACGCGGGCGGTAGTCGCTCGACCGGAGGGTCGCGGCCTCGGCCGCGTCCAGGCCGAACAGGAAGAAGTTGTCGGCGCCGACCCGGTCGCGGATCTCGACGTTGGCCCCGTCGAGCGTGCCGATCGTGACCGCGCCGTTGAGCGCGAGCTTCATGTTGCCGGTGCCGCTGGCCTCCTTGCCGGCCAGCGAGATCTGCTCGGAGAGGTCGGCGGCCGGGTAGATCCGCTGGCCCAGCGTCACGTTGTAGTTGGCCGGGAAGAACACCTTGAGGTACGGCGCGACCGCCGGGTCGTTGTTGACGGTCGCGGCGACCGCGTTGATCAGCCGGATGACGTCCTTGACGGCCCAGTAGCCCGGCGCGGCCTTACCCGCGAATACGACCGTGCGCGGCGCGGGCGTCTCTCCGGCCCGAATGCGCTGGTAGAGCGTGATCGTGTGCAGCAGCTTGAGCAGCTGGCGCTTGTACTCGTGGAACCGCTTGACGATGACGTCGGTGAGGAAGTCCGGCGCGACGCCGAGCGTGAGCTTGTTGGCCCGCTTGATCTCGCGCCAGCGGGCGCGGAAGGCGTCGTCGGCGGCGAACGGCTCCAGCCCCTGCAGCAGCGAGAGGTCACGCAGCCAGGCGTCGCTGCCGAGCGCCGAGCTGATCAGGTCCGACAGTGCCGGATTGGCGATCTTGACGAACCGCCGCGGGGTCACGCCGTTGGTGACGTTGTGGAAGCGCCCCGGCCACAGCTCGGCAAAATCGCGCAGCGTCGTCTCGGCGAGCAGCTGGGAGTGCAGGGCGGCGACGCCGTTCACCGCCCGCGACCCGACGACGGCCAGGTTCGCCATCCGGATCCGCCGCTCGGGCTCCTCCTGGACCAGCGACATCCGTTGGATCCGAGCGACGTCTCCGGGGAACCGCTCCGACACCTCGGCCAGGAACCGGGCGTTGATCTCGTAGATGATCTCGAGGTGGCGGGGCAGCAGGTTCTCGATCGTCGCCACCGGCCACGTCTCCAGCGCCTCGGGCAGCAGCGTGTGGCACGTGTACCCGAACGTGTCGTGGGTGATCCGCCAGGCCCGGTCCCAGTCCAGCTCGTACTCGTCGACCAGCAGGCGCATGAGCTCCGGGATCGCCAGCACCGGGTGCGTGTCGTTCAGCTGGATCGTCGTCTTGGCGGCGAACTCGTCCCAATTGCCGTCGTTGCGGAAGGAGAACCGCCGGATGATGTCGCGCAGCGAGCAGGAGACCAGGAAGTACTGCTGCTTGAGGCGCAGCTCCCGGCCGAGGTCGGTGCTGTCGTCCGGGTACAGGACCTTGCTGATGTTCTCCGAGCGGACGACGTCCGCGACGGCCTCGGCGTACTGGCCGTGCGCGAACCGGGTGAGGTCGAACGAGCCCTGCGCGGCCCGGGCGCGCCACAGCCGGACGATGTTCACGGTGTCGGTGCCGTAGCCCGGCACCAGCATGTGGCTCGGCTCGCCGAGCACGGTCTCCGCGGGCTCCCACTCGCGACGCCCGTCGACGGACGTGACCTTGCCGTAGAAGCCGACGACCTGGTTGTCGTCGGGGGCCGGGAACTCCCACGGGTTGCCCTGGAACGCCCAGTCGTCGGGGCGTTCGACCTGCCCACCGGCGTCCAGATCCTGCTTGAAGATGCCCAGGTCGTACCGGATGCCGTAACCGACGGCCGGCAGGTCCATCGTCGCGAGCGAGTCGAGCAGGCAGGCCGCGAGGCGGCCGAGGCCGCCGTTCCCGAGGCCGGGCTCGACGTCCTGCGCGGCGGTCGTGTCGAAGTCGGGCACGGCCTCGCGGGCCAGGTCGGTGGTGCCGGTGTAGAGCAGGTTCTGCTCCAGCTGACGGCCGAGCATGTACTCGGCGGACAGGTAGTAGAGCCAGCGCGGGTTGGCCTGGTAATGCGCGGCCGCGGTACGCGCGCGCCGCTCGGCGAGCCGGTCCCGGACCGTTCGCGCGAGGCTGTCGTACATGTCCTGAGCGCTGGCCGACTCCACGGTCGTGCCGCGTTCGTAGTAGAGGTTGCTGAGCAGGTCGCGAGCGAAGTCCTGCGGGGTGTTGCCGAGCGCACGAAGGTCCACGCCTGGATCGTGCCGGGGTGATTTCCCGGTTTCCAGAGGTCGGCCCGCTTGTTCAGCGATTGGACACGTGGTGGCCTGCAACCACCTGCTCTTCCGGGCTCACTGGGACAATGAGCTGCTCGAATCTCTGGAAGGACTGCCCGTGGCCGGTGGACTGGTTGCCCTGCTGGACGACGTCGCGGTGCTGGCTCGCGCCGCGGCCGCGTCCGTCGACGACATCGGCGCCGCCGCGGCGAAGGCCGGCACCAAGGCGGCCGGCGTCGTCATCGACGACGCGGCGGTGACGCCGCAGTACGTGCAGGGGCTGGCGGCCGAGCGGGAGCTGCCGATCATCAAGCGCATCGCGCTGGGGTCGCTGCGCAACAAGTACCTGATCATCCTGCCGGTGGTGCTGCTCCTCAGCCAGTTCCTCCCCGGCCTGCTGACGCCGATCCTGATGCTCGGTGGCGCCTACCTGTGTTTCGAAGGCGCGGAGAAGGTGTGGGCGAAGATCGCGGGTCATTCCGGCGAGGAGGGCGGCGCTGCGAAGGACGAGAAGGCGCTGGTCTCGGGCGCGGTGCGCACCGACCTGATCCTGTCGGCCGAGATCATGGTGATCACGCTCAACGAGGTGATCGACGAGCCGTTCTGGTCCCGCCTGGTGATTCTCGCGATCGTCGCGCTGGTGATGACCGTCGTCGTCTACGGCGCCGTCGGGCTGATCGTCAAGATGGACGACGCCGGCCTGCGGCTGGCCGGGAGGTCCGGGGGAGTGGCGGCCTTCGGCCGCGGCCTGGTGAAGGCGATGCCGATCGTGCTGACGGTGCTGACCGTGGTCGGGACGGCGGCGATGCTGTGGGTAGGTGGGCACATCCTGCTGGTGGGGACGGACGAGCTGGGTCTGCACGTGCTGTACGACGTGGTGCACCACCTGGAGGAGGGCCTGAATCCGGTGGTGGGGTGGGTGGTGAACACCGTGGCCAGCGGGATCCTCGGCCTACTCGTGGGAGCGGTGATCGTGCTGGTGGTGACGTTGACGGTTCATCGGCGCAAGGCTCACTGACCCACGGGGCCGTGGCGTCGCAGCGCCGCCCGCAGGCGGGGGTCGCTCAGCCGTTCCGGACCGCGAAGATGTCGGCGACCTCGTGACCCTTGGCCCGGCCGCGGGCCTCGTACTTGGTGACCGGCCGCCACTCCGGCCGCTCCACCGGCCCGCCGTACTCGAGCACCAGCCCCGGCTCGGCGTCGAGGACCTCCACCATCTGGGCCGCGTAGGGCGCCCAGTCGGTAGCGCAGTGCAGCCGGCCGCCGGGAGCCAGCTTCGAGGCCGCCAACGCGGCGAAACGGGCGTCGACGAGACGGCGCTTGACGTGCCGGGCCTTCGGCCACGGGTCGGGGAAGTAGAGACGAATCCCGGCCAGACTCGCCGGGGGGATCCGCCGGGCGAGGAGCTCGGCGCCGTCGCCGTGGAGGACGCGCACGTTGTCGAGGTCCTGCTCGTGCAGGCCCCGGAGCAGCGCACCCACGCCGGGCACGTGCACGTCGGCCGCGATGATGCAGGTCGACGGGTCGGCGCGGGCCATCTCCAGGGTGGTGCCGCCCATGCCGAAGCCGATCTCCAGGACGACCGGGGCTTCGCGCTGGAAGAGGGCGGGCAGGTCGAGGAGGACGTCGCCGGGCGGGATGGCGAATCGGTCGGCGAAGGAGTCGAGTGCTCGCTGCTGACCCGGGGTGATTCGTCCGCTGCGGAGCTTGTAGGTCCGGGTCAGGGGTTCGGTCACGCTTCATTGTCCGCCACGGGGGAGTCGGTGGGGGAGGTGGCCCCGGGGCGACGTCCGAATGCCGGAGCGGATCCCGGACTGCGCCGGATTCGCTCCGGCGAGCTGCACCATGGGGCGCCTCCTAGGGGTCGATCTCCGGGTGTTCCCGCATTGCCCGAGTTGAAGCACGTGCAAATCATTGTTTGCAGGTAGTTACTCGCCTGTGGACGGAGCTCCCTCGCATGCTCGAACACGCCCTGCACCTCGCCGGATCGCCCTGGATCTACGCCGTCGTCGTGCTGTTCGTCGCCGCCGACGGTGTCTTCACGTTCCTGCCATCGGACTCCCTCGTCATCTGCCTCAGCGCTCTCTCCATCGGTGGCGCGCCCAGCCTCGCGCCGTTGGTGACGAGTGCGGCGCTCGGCGCCGTCGTCGGCGATTGGATCTCGTACGCGCTCGGGCGGCGGGCGACCGGGTGGCTGGGCCCGCCGAAGAAAGGCGCCGTAGGCGCCGCGTTCGCCACCGCTCGACGCGCCGTGGGGCGCTGGGGCGGCCTGGCCCTGGTGGTGGGTCACTTCCTTCCCGGCGGACGTACGGCGACGACGCTCGCCGCGGGCTGGCTCAGGTTCCCCAGGCGGACGTTCGGCCTGAGCACGACGGTGGCCGGCGTGTTGTGGGCGATCTACATCAGTGGACTGGGGTGGCTGGGCGGCCTGGCGTTCGCATCGCGGCCGTTGCTCGGCGCGGTACCGGGAATCGTGTTCGGAGTGGTGGCAGGAGCGTTCCTCCAAGTTCGCTCGCGGCGGTTGACAGCGGCGCCCGAGTAAATGACTCTGTAATCCAAAGCGATTTGGAAAGCAGAGGTGTGTCACGGACGCTTCTCGCTCGGCCGCCGTACTGGCGGAGATGAATCAGCTGAAAGCCAGAGGCCGGCGGCTGGCCCACGGCGGTGCGTGGCTGCCGGCCCTGGTGCTCGCCGCGGTCCCGCTGGCGAGCATCGCGCTCTACCGGCACCCGTTCTCGTCGGCGATCAACGGGGGGACCGTGCAGTACCCGTTCTGGGCAGGTCTGCCCGACCGGCAGCGCTCCTCGGTGCTCTCGTATGCCTTCTGGCTGGTGGCGGTTCCCCTCGCTTTCGTCTTCGTCGCCCGCTGGTATCGCTATCGCGAGAACCGTGCGGGCGTGCGGGTGAACTGGCGGATGCCGGTCGTTGCCGGAGGAACGGGATTGCTGGCCCTGCTGCTGTTGTTCGCCGCGCCGACCGGCACGCCCGGCTTCACGTTCGACTGGTGGCAGGGGCTCCTCACCCCGCTGATGAGTGTGGCACTGGCGGCGGTCGCTCTGGGAGTCGCCGAGCGCAGCCTGGGGATAGCGGCCGCGGGCCTGTGGATGGGCGGTCTGGCCTGGCAGTTCTGTGCTACGGGGTTCGTCGGAGGGCTGCTCGGGTGGCAGGACTGGGTGCTGTCGGGTGGGTCGGGGCCGGGGCTGGGTGGTCAGCTCGGGTTCGGCCTGGATCGCCCCGCTCCGGCCGTGGTGGTCATGGCCCTGCCGCTGGTGCTGGTCGGCGCGTACCGAGCTGTCCGCCTCCGCGGGCAGGGGACGTGAGCGGGGAGCCTGTGGCATCGCCGGGTGCGGCGATGCCGCAGGCTCCGCCGCACCCGGCGGTGGAGCTCGATGACACCATTCATCAGAGGGTGCGCCTGGGGATCCTGGTCATCCTCGCCGAGATCCCCGAATGCGCCTTCGCGACCATGCGCGACGAGCTGCACCTCAGCGACGGGAACCTGAACCGTCACGTACAGGTCCTGGTGGATGCCGGGCTGGTCGACGTCACCAAGGGCTACGAGGGAAAGCGTCCGCGGACGTGGCTGAAGCTCACGCCGAACGGTCGCCGCGCGCTGAAGGCGGAGCTGAGGACGCTGGAGGAGCTCACGAACCGGTTGAGGTCCGTCGGCCTGGAGCCGTGAGGTCGCCGTCGCCCCGCGGCGCGGTGGACCGACCTCGAGTGCAGGCGTCCATGGCTGGCCACCCAGCGGGGGTGAACCGGGCGGCACCGCCGCGACCACGTCGACCGGTCGCGGCGGCGACCGGCCTGGACGGGTAAGGAATGTGCTGGCCAGCCGGAGGGGAAGGGTGGCGTCCGGTCGCGGCCGGCCGTGGTTTCGAGAGCCTCTGAGCCGTTCGACAGTAGAACGGGGGTTCGATAATCGCATCGGTGTGGGCCGACTTGGGAGTTGGTCTGGCCATTAGGTAAGGTTCTCGCAGCGGACGCCGCAAGGCGGTCCCGCGTCCGGGTGGCGGAATGGCAGACGCGCTAGCTTGAGGTGCTAGTGCCCGAAAGGGCGTGGGGGTTCAAGTCCCCCCTCGGACACAATCATGCACACGGCTTTCGGGCCGTGCTTCGGCCGTGACGCTCTTCCGGCCAGGGTGGTACGTCATCTCCAGGTTCAGACTCCGGTAGACGCGCATGCGGTCGATGGGGTCTGCGTTGAGCAGCACGGCCCGGATGCCACCTAAGGCGCTGACCAGCGAATCTATTTCCTCGGTGGTCATCCGCTGACGGCCGCTCAACTCGCGGATCTTCGCCTCGGCCTGGACACGTTCGGCCTGGACTTCGGCCGTCCACTGCTGGATGAGAACGGCGTCGGTGCCTGCTTCGAGCGCGGCGCGGTAGCGCTGGAGTCGCTGTCCGCACGACTGGATCGTTTCCCTGGCAGCAGCGAGCGCCGCATCGTCCGCGTCACTGCGCTGAGACTCGCTAATCGCGGTAAGTGTCTCGGTCAGGCGTGCGGGTGCGAACGCTTGGGCGAGCCACTCGTCGACCGGGCCGGCGAGGGCGTCCTCTCGGAGGTAGAGCGCCTTCGGGTGCTCGACGTGGTTCGCTGCGGCGTAGTCGCCGGGATAGCGGCACCGATAGTGCGGGCGGTCGTGGTTGAAGTTGCCCTGCATGACGCGCCCGCAGAGGCCGCACCGGATCATGCCCGCAAAGAGGTAGGTCCGGTGCGTCGTGCGGGTCTTCCTGACTCCGGGTCGCTTCGCGCCGGCGGCGACGAGCATCTGCACGCGCTCGAATGTCTCCGGGCTGATGATCGCCGGGTGTGTCGGCTTGGCGGAGTGGACCCAGGCGCCTTGGTCGTTCCAGCGCATCTTGGTCTCGTGGCCGAGAGCGACGTCCTCGACGTCGATCAGTACCTCGTCTTTACGTTGCTTGTTCCAGACCTCGCGACCGGTATACCGAGGGTTCAGGAGGATCACGCGGACCGCGGACTTGCTCCAGGCGATGCCGCTCCGGTGGCTGTTGCGCGCTCGGTCGTGGGCAGATGGGCACGGGATGCCGTCCCGCGTGAGTCCCTGCGCGATGGCGTAGAAGCCGCTGCCGTCGAGGAACTCGGCGTAGATCCGCTGGACGACGGGTGCGGCGAGTGGGTCGATCTCCAGCACGTGGAGCCGCTTACCGTCGCCGGCCTTGGCGGGATTGGGGTGTGGTCCGGCGTCGCCGAGCCGGTAGCCGTATGGCGGGCGCCCGCCGAGGTATCGCCCCGGCCGCGTCGAGGGTGTGTGCGTTCCATCCAGCGGCGAGCATGCCTTGTCCGAGGACCAGATCAACGTCTCGGCGCTCACAGACGCGGAGGCAGATACGAACGTCCATCTGCGAGCGGACAGCGCCGTTACCCATCGCGTCCTGTGTCGGCCTCTGCGTCGCGGCGAGCAGCGTCACCGCAGGCGCACGTCCTCGCCTGGCGAGCGAGTCGGCGTAGCGGAGTGCTTCGTCGTCAAGTTCGGCGTACTCATCGACGACGATCACCAGCGCCGGCCGGTCGTGCGAGGGTTCCCAGACACGTGCGCCGCGCCGGGCGAGATCAGCGGCGCGTGCGTCGAGGACGCGGACGGCATCGGCGAGCAGCTCGGCGGCGTCGCCTGGCGTGGTAGCGAGCCGGTCGAGGCAGCGTCCCCACGGCTGTAGTTCCATGCCGCCCTTGAGGTCGATGCCCCAGAGCACGACGTCCCGACAGCCCGTGAGGATCGCGAGGACGACGTTTAGTACTCCGCTCTTGCCGGAGCCGGCCACACCACCGATGAGGCCATGCCGACGCAGCAGCGAGACGCGCACCGGGCCGGCGTCCTCGTAGATGCCGAGTTCGGCGGGCTCATTGATGCTGCGCGCCGTGCCCCCGGGCCAGGGCAGCGGCTCGGCATGCGGATCGCGGTTGAGAACGCGCAGCAGCACGTGATCGGCGCGGTGTGGGTCGGCCTCGATCCGGAGCGCACCCGGCCGAGTGCCGAGCCCGGATTCGAGCGCTGGTAGGCGGTTGAGCGCATCAGCAACGGTCTGCCCCTTGCGAAGCGCGATGCGGGCTCGCCACCCCCACGCATCGACAAGCGCTGACATCACCCGTGAACCGGCGAGCCCGACCTGTTCGCCGACCTCTGGCCATGCCTCCAGAGTCCGCTCGACCTGGACCCGAGCGCGGCGCCGTCGGTGCCACCACCACGGAACCCCGGCCACGATCGTGCCGAGTCCGAGAACCTTGGGCAGCGGTCCGGCGCCCGGTCCGTAGACGGTCGCGAGTACCACCCAGGTACCGGTGGCGAATACGACGCCGGCCGCGTAGGCGCGTTCGATCAGTCGCGGCAGCCAACGCCGACCGAGCCAGGCGACGGCTGCCGTACCGAGGACCGTGGCGACAATAAGGCCGGGCCACCAACCCGGGTGCCTCGTATGCAGGAAGAGCGCGACGAGTCCGGCCGTAGCGGCGAGTGCGAAGGGTGCGAGTTCGGATCGGTACCGAAAGAGGATCCGTCCGGCGGCGGCGAGTCCGGCGCCTGGATACGGCTCGTCGATAAGTACGACCGGCGCGGTCCGAGTGCCGTACCGGCGGCGGAGTTGCCGACGAGCGCGGCGGTAGTCGCGGCGCCTCATCGTGCGTCCAAGTACGGGGGCAGGCTCGGGTTCGCCGAGAGTTCGTCGCGCAGGTAGTACAGCGGGTCCGGTTCGCCGTCCCGGTCAGCGGCCAGCGTCGAGCGGGCGGCAGCAAGTAGGAAGGCGTAGCGCAGACGCGTCTCGGTCAGTGCGGCGCGTAGGCGCGTGTTCTCGTCGGGCTCAGGCGTCATCGTTCTCCTCTCGTTCGGGGACATGGACGGCCGGTACCGGGTCGGACTCGGTGGGTCCGGCGGGGAGTTCGGCGAGCTGCCGACGGAGTTCGGTGGCTCGGCGTCCGCCGATGTGCAGCGCTGCGCGGAGCGCATCGCGGGTGATCGGCCGGCCGTCGTGCTCGACGCGGTACCGCCGGTCCGCGAGTCGGGCGGCAGCGAGCAGATCGTTGTTCGACCGGGGCCGCTCGGGAGTCCGGCGGACCGGCCAGCCGGGCTCGACGGGATTCGGTAGGGCGGACGGATCGGCTCCGTTCGAACCGTCGATGCGGGCCAGTTCGTCAGAGGCCGACTCGTTGGAGACCGGACCCGTACTCATGGGTTCGGATGGGGGCCGCGATCGGAGTGCATGCAGGTGGGAGGTAAGGCCGAGCACGGCGGCCGGGATGGCACCGACCACAACGACGACCGGCCAAGTGATCTCAAGGAGTCCGGTCTCGGCCGCGTGGTAGACGGCGTTGCCAGCGATGCTGACCGTGATCGCACCGAGTGCGTTCGCTCGGGCGAACCGTCGAGCCTCGGCCGACCGCGTCGAGGCGGCGAGCCAGACCCGGGCGGATGTGGTGGCGTAGGCGTCGACCGTGACCGGCAACAGCCAGGCCAACTCAGGCGCCCATCCCGAAGCGTCGGCCAGACCCCGGAGTCCGGAGAAGCTCGCCACCGCGGCGGATGCGGCCGAGACGACCATGCCGCCCATCACCCACCAGTCCCGTCGCGTCGTATCCGGCGCCTTGGTGTCGGCGCTCAGGACAGGAACCGAAGGACGGTGGCGACTGCTTCGCGGACGAACGGCGCGGCGGCCGAGGTCGCGAGGTAGAAGCCGAACAGGGTGCAGAGGATCGCGTGCCAGACGCGCAGGCCGGCGTAGCGGATGAGGAACATGACGAGTGTGCCGAGCACGAGGACGGCAGAGAGAGTCAGAACCAACAGAACGGCCTCCTTTACGAGTGGGGTTAGTCAGGCTTCGTCGGCGTCGGGCCGGCGGTTCCTCCGGCCGGCGTGACGGCGGATCCAGCGAGCGCGGCCGAGGCACTTACGGCACTGGTCGCGGTGCGACTCGGTCGGGCGCGCACACGGGCAGAGCGGACGGATCGGGAGTCCTAATTCGAGGGTGTTCACGGCGGCTTCCTTTCGAAGGAGCTGCCGAGAGAAAGCGAACATGTCTGAGTATGTGCAAGAACTCGATCTGCCAGGGATAGAGCGCATTCTCTGCGCTCATTTCCTGGGGTTGATCGCGTCCGTTCCTCTCGGCTGGACGTGAACGAGAATCCGCCAAAAGAGGGGGACGACTTCACCACGTGACTAGACGTGTGCAAGACGTCTCGCTAGCGTGAGCGCGTCTAGCGACGTCTAGGGACGAGTTCCGGGGGCAATGGCAAACGAGCGGCTGCGGGCAGCACTGTTAGAGCAGGGATTGACCCCCGACAGCGTCGCCGCGGTGGCCGGCGTCGATCCGAAGACCGCGGAGCGCTGGGTCACCCAAGCGCGCATTCCCTACCGGCGCCATCGGTACCTCGTCGCTGCGCTGCTTAGGCTCGACGAGAACTATCTGTGGCCGGACGCGCTCACTCCTGAGCAGGCTGCGGACGCGTCGGAGAGCGAAATCGTCACGGTCTACCCGCACCGCTGGGCGGTGCCGCGTGATTCGTGGGGCCGGCTCTTCCGGACGGCCGAGAGCGAGATCAGCGTGCTGGTCTACGCAGGCACGTTCCTCGCGGACGACAACGGCATGGTGCGACTGTTCGCCGATAAGGCCGACGCAGGCGTCCGAGTCCGCCTCCTACTCGGCGACCCGGACAGCCCGCACGTCGCGCAACGCGGCGCCGATGAGGGCATCGACGACGGGATGTCCGCCCGTATCCGTACCGCACTAGCGCTCTACCGGCCGCTACGCAGCCGCGACAACGTCGAGATCAGCTTGCACGACACGACGCTCTACAACTCCATCTACCGGGCCGACGACGAGCTCTACGTCAACACCCACATCTACGGCTCACCCGCGGGCAACGCGCCCGTGCTCCACCTGCGCAAGGTCGCAGGGGGCAGCATGGTCACCACGTACTTGGAGAGCTTCGAACGCGTCTGGGCCGAGTCCCGTCGCGTCGAGTAGCCGAGCAGAGAGGCGGCCCGCGTGGGCGCACGGATTGACTACTACGACGACCCGGACGCGCCGGCTGCGAACAGCGTGGTGCCCTCGGCGAACGTCGTGGTCACCAACGACGCGGGCGAGATCCTCATGATCCTCCGCACGGATAACGGCAACTGGGCCGTGCCCGGCGGGGGAATGGACCCGGGCGAATCGCTCCCCGCGTGCGGTGTCCGCGAGACGAAGGAAGAGACCGGCGTCGACTGCGAGATCACGGGGCTCGTCGGCATCTACACCGACCCGAAGCACCTCATCCACTACACGAGCAACGACGAGGTCAGGCAGGAGTTCTCCGTCGTATTCACCGCCCGCTACGTCGGCGGCGACCCCACGACGAGCAGCGAGTCGCGCGAGGTTCACTGGGTCAAGCCGAGCGATGTCGACGGCCTGACGATGGATCGGTCGATGAGGCTGCGCGTCGGCCACTACCTAGAACAACGCCCGACGCCGTACCTCGGCTAGCGGATGGCGGTTACCGACTGGATTCAAGCTGGCGCGGACGCCTTCGCGGCGCTGGGCACCGTCGGCGCGTTCGGGGTCGGCCTTGTGCTGTTTCGTCGCGAGCACCGACGCGAGGAGAGCCATGCCGAGGAGGCTCGACGCGCGCAGGCAGCGAAGGTCAGCGCGTGGGTTGAGGCGAAGCACGCACGCGACGGCTCGCCGGAGTTGTTGTTCTTCGTTCACAACGCCAGCGACATGCCGATCTACGAAACCGCGCTTCCCCTGCCGGCGCGGCCCGACGAGGAAACCGAGTCAGAGTTCATCGGTCTCGTGCCACCTGGCCAGACCTTGACACGGTCGGCGCCCTCGGAGTGGCTCGGGTCGTATTACTCACCCGAGCCAGTACAGATTGAGTTTCTGGACAGCGCGGGATGGTTCTGGACCCGTGATGAGCAGGGACTGCTCGTGCGCAACTCTGAACGCCTAAGCCATGACATTTGGGCGAAGAATGCGAGAAATAGGTAGAGCTTCTACCGAGATTGAGGGGGCGTAGTGTCTAATGTGCGTGGCAAGCGGGGCCTGATAGGCCGAGTGTTACTCGGTATGATTCTAACGCTAGGGCTGATTGCGCTTCTGGCTGCCCCGATCGCCCTGACCGTACCAGCCGAACTACCGGGATTTGATTGGCAAAAGGTCGGCGCCGTTGGCGAAGCCTACGGCGGTGTATCCGCACTTCTTTCGGGGGCCGCGCTGATTGGCGTGATTGTATCCACTCGCCAACAGTCACGACAAATTCGCCTAGCCCGAGCGCAAGCGAATAGAACACTTCATTTCGAGTTGATTCGCTACGTGATTGAAAACCCAAAAAGGTATGCCCCCTACTGGGGTATACCTCCGAACGGCGCAGAGGCGGTGGCTGAGTCCGCATATATTAACCAGATCCTCAATTTTCTGCGCTTCGGTATTGAGTCGGAATCGTTTCCTGTTGGAGAAGCTAAGGGCGTTCTTAAAGAGGTTCTTGCGGGGGAGGAGGGCCGCCGATACTGGGAATCCCGGCGGAGCGGTTGGCTTGAACTCGTCGCGGACGAAGATGGCCGCCGTTTTATCTCTTTGGTCGATGAGGCGTACGACGAGCTAGCTGCGCATTATAAGGCGTTACCTCCGCCGCGCGACGGGCGTCGAAGCCCTGCCGCCCCGCTTGTCTTCCTCGGCGCGGCGACGATCGGAGCGATAGCGCTGCGGGCGCTTCGCCGCAGGTAGAATTCCGTCATACTGAAACTCGGCGGAGCCGACCTATAGCCGGATGCATCGTCGGCTTAATAGCGCAGGGTCACTGGTCGGTACTTAGTCTCCCCAGACGATCAGCCGTTGCTCTGACCGCAGCGACGAGGGCCGGCGTCGCACGGCGGATGGAGCGGCTCACCAAATGATCTGGACCGTAGCGGCCATCAATTTCAGCGAGCCGGTTAGATACGTCCATGCGTTCGCCGGATGGGCCGGTCGTCATATCGCAGTAGATCAGTGCATCGGCAAGATCGCTGGGCGGCGCGTCAAACTCGTCCATCTCAGCGGACAGTCCGCGTTCCTCCGCCTCGATGCATGCGCACGTGTGGTGAGCAACCAGGCGGCATAGCATCTCGTCCGCGTATTCTACGTCGCGTAGATAACGGGCGCCATCGATCGGATGGAAGTCCGTCGCGACGAGCGAGGGCGCGTATCCGATGTCGTGCAGCCATGCGGCGCTGACCAGAAGATCGGCATCGGACCCAAGGATCGAGCGGAGCGTCTCGGCCTGAGCGCCGACCCCCTGGGAGTGGGCCCATCGCCGAGGCAGCGGCTCCGCTAGCAACGACTCCGCGAGCGCTCGCGCCCAACCGACCTGCACATGTCCCACATGTGCAAGCCTAAGCGCATTCAGGGGGCCCGGACGAACCAGCCTCTGCCTTGGATCGACTCGACCAGGCCGGCCGTAGCCAGTTCGGCGAGGGCTTGGCGGGCGGTGCCTCGGGAGACGCCGTAGGTCATCGTCAGCGACGATTCGGACGGCAGATGAGCGCCGGATTTGTAGTCGCCTCGCTCGATCGCACCACGGAGGTCCGCGGCGATGCGTCGGTAGGCCAGGCCGGGTGTCGAGTCCGCTCCAGGCGCCTTCACAATGCGTCCGCGCCCCGGCAGCGTCTCGATCAGCCCTTCGGACTCCAGAGCTCCTAGGGCGCGGCGGACCGTGTTGCGCACGACGCCGAACTCAGTACTCAGCGCGGCCTCGGACGGCAGAAGCGAGCCTGCGGAGAGTGTGCCGTCCGACACCCGCCGACGAAGCACCTCGGCAATGTGGACGTACGCACGCCATGCGGTCGGTCGTCCCACGCGCCTCGCCCTCTCGCTGCTTGTTCAGTGCCGTCCGAGTGTCTGGTACCTCATCGGACCTTTCCACTACGGAGAGGGACGTCTGGGGACGTCTTCTGTTAGCGTGCGATCGTCCCCTCACGCCCGGTGGAGGAATGGTGAACGACACGCTGCGGCGCGCGCTCGCTGACTCGCGTCTCCGAGACGTTGACGTCGCGTCTCGTTTGGGCGTCGATCCCAAGACTGTGCAGCGTTGGGTAGCCGGCCGCATCCCCCATGCTCGTCACCGTTGGGGGCTGGCCGACATGGTCGGCAAGCATGAGAACGATCTGTGGCCACACCTAGAGCACCTGGCCGGTGGAGCTTCGCAGGAGACGGTAGCGGTTTACCCCCATCGGGGTTCGGTCCCGCCGACGGTGTGGCGCTCGTTGTTCGGTGTCGCGCGTGATCGCATCGATGTCTTGGTCTACAGCGGCTTGTTCCTCGTCGAGGACGTCGAGCTGATGCGCCTGATCACCTCGCGGGCACGCGCCGGCGTCCGGGTGCGAATGGCGTTCGGCGACCCGGACAGCCCCTTCGTGCGCTCCCGTGGCGCGGAGGAAGGCATCGACGACGCCCTTGGCGCGAAGGTCCGTAGCGCGTTGGTGCTCTGCCGGCCGTTGCTTGACGCGCCGAACGTGGAGATCCGACGGCACGCCACCGTCCTCTACAACTCGCTCTACCGAGCGGACGACGAGGTACTCGTTAATGCCCATGTCTACGGCGTCGGCGCGTCACATGCGCCCGTGTTTCACCTGCGCTCGACCGGGCCGGAATCGATGACCGCGACTTACCTGGAGAGTTTCGAACGAGTCTGGGCTATCGCGGAGCCCACGGTGTAGCCAAGGCCAGCGGGACGCTAGGGACGTCTGCAGAACGTCCTTGAACGAGGTTCAGCCGTACCCGTCTCCTGGAGTCCACTCAAGTCGCATCACGAGGGCGGACTACTAGGAGGCATCAGCGATGAATCAGCCAGCGAACGGGGCCGACGCCGACCGACCGTCGGTTCGGCCGCGGATCGCAGGCGCCGCCGAGGCTAGGCGCGAAGCCAACGGCGCACTCGCCGAGATCCTGGCGCGTCACGGTAGGCATCCGTCGGTCGACGAGTCGACCTGCGTTGTGTGCGGAGTGCCGTATCCGTGTGGCGAGCGACGAGCTGTCCAGTCCGCGCTAGGCACGGACGACAGGCAGGCCGTCTGATGCCTTTCGACGCGATCGTCCCCGCGCAGCGTTCGACGCAGTCCGGCCTTCACGACCACCGGCTGAGTCACGCTCGTGACCACCTCCCGATACTGGAAGAGGTAACCACGGTACAGAGACTTGCCGCGGTAGCCGTCCTGGAACGCCACGAGCCGCGCCTGACCGTCTTACAGCGCATCGCAGTCGTCGACGCCGCCGCGTACTGGGTCGAGAGCGCTGGGGGAGACGAGCTGGCATGGGCGCTTCTGGAAGCCGCATGTCGATCATCGATCGCTGCCGGCCGAACGTACGGCGCGCTCTTGAATACCGCCGGAAGGGCCAGCGCGGCAGCCCGTTGACAGCACAACTCGTGCGTCGGCTGCCATGAGACCCCCGGCGATGCCTGATGCAGGCTCGGTCCGTCGGGTGACACGTCGGGACGGGACCAGCCAACCCCGGCAGCGTTGGTCCCGTCCTGGCTCAACTGCGCGTCCGATGAACCCATACCTTGGGAGACCTGACGATGATGCACGGAATCGTGTGCCTTACCGACGCGTGGTCGGCAGCCGCTCTGTGGATGGTGGAGCGGTGAGCAGTGCGTCAAGCGACGAACGCTTCCCAATCCCGCCACGATGGCACCGCGAACTGGTATCGGAGGACGTTGAGACGGCGCGCGGTCTTATTGACCTCCACTGCCCCCCGGGGAATGACCCCGACCGCCTCATCTGCGCGAGCGCGACGCACCTCGTCGTGGTGCCGTTTTGGCCTTGCAGGCAGCGACGTTGGGCGGAATGGGTCCTCGACCTAGCGCAACGCGGTGCCGTGTGACTCTGGTATCGAGAGCCAATTGAAGTGTTATCGTGGAAATGAACGTTCGCCGATTAAGGCAACACATGCGGTCGGCCGCCACACGGCGGATATTTCAGAGAGCATCTTTGCGAAGACTAAGGAGGGGCGAGAATTAGCTCTTTCAAACTATCTGAATGCGACACAGCGATGGGCGGACTTGACTGAGTCGCAGTCTCCTCGCGAAGTCGCGCAAATTCACTTTGCTGAATGTAGGCAAGTCATCTGGCAGGGACCGATTTTTCACATGCCCAATCGCGTAAGTGACGAACTTCGGTGTCGCCTCAGCAGTAGTGAGGAATGACGGATCCAGCTGTCGAACCGCCTCGTTGAAGTTCTTCCGGTAGATATTGTCGCTAGCCAACAGTTGAGCAGACACCAAGCCTTGTGAGAACAGATGACTCAGCGTCTGACTCCCAGAGTATTTTTTGACATGGATAAGGTAGCCGTCTCTGTGAAGGAAATCGCACGACTCGACTTCATCACCGTCGCCAGGCCGGACGTCAACCGTGTCTAGGCAGAGTAGATCGGCCTTCGATACCTGTGCATTGTACTGAGTCTCCGACAAGTGCCTAGGCCAATCGGGGAGAGCAAGTATCGAAGTCACGTGGTCGATCTCGCTGAGATCGGAATTCAGTCGTTGCGTATAGTCCTCGTCTAGCGAGAACCATTTGCCAAGGGTCAAGATGTAGCGTGTATCGGCCGTTCCAACCTCAAATACGAGCCAGTCGCGGAGTGGCATCATTCCGCTTGCCGGCTCGCCGTCATCCCCGATGGCCATAAGCCGAACACTGCGGAGCGACGCCCGACCGTACCGTCCGCCCATGTTTCCGAGCGCTATTTCCAGCCCACTCAGCGATGCTGAATCGAGTACTTCGGATGCCCCATCCTCATCCCTCCCGCGGAATATTTGCATATGATCTACGGTGTCCATATTAACTGAATCGGGAGGTGAGAACTCAAGCACGTACTCAGAGAGTTGTGCCAGTCTCTGGTCTTTGAGATGCCTACGTATTGATTGCGCGGAAGTTGGAAAAATCGCCGCAGCAAGCAGGGTCTCCAAATCCTCGACGAGAGGATCTTTCGACCGCAGCGGAACGAGCGCATCGACGAATTGAAGTTCCTCAGTGGGCTGAAGCCGTTCCACCTCTTCTAGCATAGATCTAAGCGCCTCGGCGATCTCGTTCAAGTTCGTCTCAGCTTTGAAGGCAATCGAGTCTGTGGCGATAAAGATTCCGCTTTCACCAATTTCAATTCCGTCTGAGTTGAGCCTTCCTGCGAGCTTTCGCACGAACTCTCCGTCGAGCGGAACATCAAAGTCTCGTAGTCCACCGCCAAATGGTATTTGGACGGACTGAGTTCGGCTGGATGCACCGACACGACGGCTGCGAAAATCGCTCAAACCGTCTGGTTCTAGCCGTCTCGCCGCGAACCTCAAGCCAAAGTTTGCCTCTACTTTCGCCCAATCGAGCGTAGAACTCCCGTAGCCGAAGCAGACAGCGAAGAATCTCCCGTCAACAGGCAAGAATATGACAAAACGATTTGACATATTCATCGCTTGGCTTAGCCCCGGGAAGTATTCAGCGAGCGCACTTGCCCATGGCGGGGATTTCTCCGACCGTGCGCGAAAATAGGCCACCATGCCAACTGGGGCGCTACCGGTTACGGGGAGGGGATCCATCGGTTGACTGCCGCCGGGGCGATACTTGGCACGCAGCGCAAGTACGGGCTCACTAAGTCCGTCACGAAGTAGATAGCAATTGAACCGAAGTTTTGCCACGCGCTCCCCCGAGTCCGATCGGCCATCTAAGCTCACCGATCACGCAGTAGGACGAATCAGCGACACCGTGTGTGATTCTAGGGCCAATAGCGGCCCGAGGTATAGATGGCACGAAGGTATGAGGCGAATGTGCTTGACCGAGAGCGCGGACGAGAGCCTCTGCGGTGAGTGCCAGGGCTCGGACGTTAAGGCATCCCGGGCCTCATCGGCGGGCTGGTACCGCAGTACTCGGCAGCCCATGCCGTGCCCGCCGACCCACCCGGTGCTGGCCCGCCTGACGCCCGTATCCGTTCAAACAGCCGATGCGGCGACCCGCAGTCCTTATAGCTGGTTGGAAGCTTGCATATGCTGGTGTAGCTCTTAGGTCGGCCGTAGCGCGCGTCTCTAATCTCAAGCGACAATTCCGGGCATACGATAGATGCCGGTGTGCTTATGGTCCGGCCCGACTCATGCGAATCGTTGTGGTGGATTCACCCAGCGGCGCGCCCTGCACGCCCGATAGTTCCTCCGCCGGCATCTTCGCTCAGTCATCCTCTCTGCTGGCGAAGACCTCAATTTGATCAGCCAAGGCTCGTAGCCGACGGGCTATATTGCGGGGATCGTCGGCGATCGCGTATAGGATCTCCCGATTTTCGCCACGGACCTCGCGAGCGGCCGATATAGTTGGATGAGTAAGCAGATTTAGCTTTGCGACAATTTGCTCACTCGTGGGCCTGAACGGAAGGTCAGTAGAGCGCAGTGCAAAGCGAAGATTTGCGGGCGACGCGGACCCGCGAGCCTCTGGGTCATCTTCGGTAGCCTCACTCTGCAGGACTGAAATGATCGCTGCTGTCAGAGCTAGGTCATTTTTTAGAGAATCGGCACTTTCCTGCAGTCCTGAGAGATTCGTTAAGCTCGGGTCGAACGCATTGCGGAGCTGGTGCAATGTTAGTGGCGTGCGGGAGTGTTCCTGAAGCAGGGACGATAGGTCTTCAATAGTGATCACCGCCATGCCGTTCGACGCGGCGGATTCCATTACACTCTTCGGAAATTTTACTCCGACAACAGCCGCATAACTCGCGGCGTTCCGCTTCCGATGCCTCTTTATGGCCTCGAAGTTGATTTGTCCCTCCGGAACGGATCCTTGTGATGTGGACTTGACTTCAATGATCGCCGAATAGCGAGAGTCCGCTGGCAGATCGGCAGTTACTAGTACGTCGGTGTCACTTTGGCCGCTAATGTGCTTCGCCCGAAGTCCGAGCATTTCGAATGCATCCCGAACAGCGATTTCGAACTCTTTGTCCCGACTACCAATTGTGCCGAAAGTTTGCAAGCGATTCAGAATATCCTCGGTGGCGACCATCGACGGATCTCGTTCCTCTGATTCTGGGTCGTCCGCAGCCGCACCGTTAGAGCTTGTAGGAACAAGAGAACTCTCCTGCAATGGCAGCTCGCTTAACAGTTCCTCGCCGAGGGCTGTCAGTCTCGATCGAGATTTGTCAAACCTTTCGAGGAAGCCGCAATCTGCGAGAAGGGCGACTCTTGTTCGGATTTCGGAGTTTTCGCCACTGAATTGATAGCGAGATCGGGCTATCGCAAGCAGTTGAGAAGTCGACACAAGATCGCGAGATGCCTCAAGAAGTTCACCGATGAACGCAAATTTCGAGTGTAAGAAGCGGATCAGGTCTGCCTCGCGACCGACTGCTAAGCACGCGTATGCCAGCTCTGTTGGACCATATTTGTTGTAAGCAATCAGTTCGATAAAGTCAAGGTGACGGAGAGAGTGAAGCATTGAATTAAAGGAGCCTGCGCCGACCCCTAGTTCCCGGTCAGCGCTATCGCGGAACTCGTCCACCGTTGCACCTACGTCGATGAGTCCTACAGCCTTTCTGAGTCCTTCTAGAGCTGTTAGCCGCGTCGCAACGGATCCGGAGGCAGAGCGGTTCGCGCCTCGGGGTATATATCCGATAGGTTCTTTCCGGTTAATCAAAGATGATGGTGTGATCGCCAGCAGTCGCTCCAATACCACGGTCGACGCTTTTTGTACCGCGCTATTCGCCTTCGGATCAGACATGCTTTGACCCGCGGCCTCCTCACTTGTAGCAAGTGTTAGCTTGGCAAGGAGCGTACTGCCGGATTCTGTTAGAACGATTTTCCGACCCCAAATCTCGACCATTCCGAGGGAACGCAGCCAAGCCAATCGTCTGCGGATCGGGTCTTGCTTCTCCCATGAGAGTACGTACTTAGATCTTGCCGCTCGTAAGAGATCGGCCTGTGTCGTATTATCGCCGACTTCATTTAGAAGCTCACCAATAAACTTGCATTGATTATGCAAGTGAACTGCTAGAGCGGACCCGTTGGAAGTGTTGATGAACCATTGACGGGAAAATGCAGTCGGATGCCAGGCTTCTCCAATCCGAACCACGATGCCCATTGGAGACAGTTGTCGTCGGCACAGTTCGTCCGCAGAAGTCTCAATAGCTTCACCCATTGCGGTGGTTATCAAAAGATTGCTTTCACGAGCCGCTGGCAGTTGACCCAAGATCTGAACGAGACAATCTACTTGGAAGGTCGTCCCGCCTGGCAATATGCCAACCGTATTAGAGCGCTCGCTCCACGGCCTCGGGGAAGTGATTTGAGGATCGTGCCGCTCTGCGGCATCCCCTTCGATTTCGGACATTAGGCGATGATATCCGAGCAGCACGGTGTATCGAGTTGTTAGTCGACGTTGTTGTCGCCCCCAGGGTGAAGGCGTGGCAGCCCACGCTGTTACACGAGGCCTATCTCTGCGGTCAACGCTAACAACCGTGTGCTCATGGTTCGGCTCGGTCCTCGGACACAATCCTTTAGCATGTGGCCTTCGGGCCTGGCTTGGGCCGTGACGATCTTCCGGCCGGGTGGTAGGTCGAATTCGTTTCAGACTCCGGTAGATCTGTGCCCGGGCGGCCGGGTCGGCGTCGATCAGGCTGCGGCGGATGCCGCCCAGCGCGTCTATCTCGTCGGTCGTCATCCGCTGGCGTCCGATCGGCTCTCGGCCTTCGCCTCTGCTTGCACGCGTTCGGCCTGGACTTCGGCGGTCCACTGCTGGACGAGTACGGGGTCAGTGCCGGCCTCCAGCGCAGCGCGGTACTGCTGGAGCCGCTGCCCGCAGGACTGGATCGCTTCCTTGGCTGAGGCAAGGGCAGCATCGTCGGTGTTGTCCTCCGCCTCGCTCAGGGCGGTGAGCGTCTCGGTCAGGTTGGCGGGTGCGAAATCCCCGGCCTCGGTGGTGGTTGCGGCCGTGATTGAAGGTGCCTTCATCGGCCGCGCAGCCCGCACCGCGCGCGGCCGGCGACGAGACACTGCTGTTCGGTGGTAACCGGTGGTTCGGTCGAGCACGGTGGTTCGAGCGGAGCGGCGTCGTAGTAGCGACGCTACCTCCGCACGTGCAACTGCTGATCGGAACCCGCCGCTCGTGCTGCGATGGATCATCCGGGATACGGGGTGTCTCGAGCGGAGTAACGCTTTGGGCGGATGCACCATTAGCAAAAGACGCCGCCGGCCATCGACGCCGGGCAGCTGGCCGTGGGCGAGTGGGTGGGGAGTCCGAACGGTATCCCGCCAGGATTGGCACCAGTCGTGGGACCAGCGTGAAGGCTTCGTACATGCCGAAGCCGGTGATCAGCGACCCGCGCGTCGATGTGACGACGCCGGACACCGCTGACCTCCGGTCAGGGCTTGAACGCTACACCGCCGCTCATCTGCACGTTCACGTCCTCGGCCGCGGCGGCTGCTTCGTCGTCAGGCCGCCAGCGGTTGACCAGGACCACGCCGGGCTCGACGAGGTCCAGGCCCCGGAACAGGGCCCGCACTTCGTCGTCGGTACGAGGTTTGGCGGGAATTCCCCCTGACGTGTACCGCGCGGCGGCGGCGACTGCTTGGGGGTTGTGCGCGGTCACCGTCGAGATCGCCAGTGCGCTGCCCGGTGCGAGGGCGGTTAGGAGCGTGTCGACGATCCGGTGGGCCTCGGCCTCATCGGTGACGAACTGCAGGATCGCGATGAGGCAGAGCCCGACGGGTTTGCTCAGGTCGAGGGTGTCGAGCACCTCGGGCGACGCGAGGAGTCCTTCCGGGTTCCGCACGTCGCCGTCGAGGTAGGCGGTTCGGCCTTCCGAGGTCGAGGTGAGCAGCGCACGGGCGTGGACCGAGACGATCGGGTCGTTGTCGATGTAGACCACACGTGCGGTCGGATCGACCTGCTGGACGACGTTGTGCAGGTTCGGCGACGTGGGTAGACCGGCGCCGATGTCGAGGAACTGCCGGACGCCCTGCTGTGCGAGGAAACGCGCGGCGCGGGCCATGTACGTGCGGTTGGCGCGCATCGAGATGGGCAGCCCGGGTGATGCCTCCAGGATCCGCGCGGCGGCGCTGCGGTCGGCGGCGAAGTTGTCTTTGCCTCCGAGCAGGTAGTCATAGACCCGCGCGGAATGCGGAACCTCGGAGTTGAGATCAACTGACACGAGAAGAACGTAGCCCACTGTCCATGGTGGCCGGACTCTAGGCGGTGTCGATCCGGCCGAGCGCGGGCAGCGGCCCGAGGGTGTCCAGCATCCGGCGCACCGCGTCGTCAGATTCGTCCGCCACTCAGCCGCCGCGGGCAGCGCGATTGTCCACCCTCGGGCCGGCCGACGGCAGCACCGAGCGAGGAGTAGCGGCGTGATGTTCCCCGCGGCACGGGTCGTCTCGCATCCGGCGGGGTTGCGTTAGCCGAGCCGGTCCGGCCCTTCGGTCGGTCACCGACAGTAGCTTCCTGTCCGGTCTGCGAGTGCTGTCACGATCGCGTCGACAATTGGAAATATTTACGTAATACTCATTAACGATTTGCCTCGCATGTGGACCTTCGCAGTGGATCGAACCGTTCTGCACGAAAGGACGTTCTCCGTGGCAATCAATGCAGGTTTCGTGGACCGCGCACTGTCACGCGGTCGCTGGCGCGTCGTGGCCCTTTTCACCGTGGCCCTCACTGCACTCGTCGGCGGCGCGGTCGTCGCGCAGCAGCCCGCCCACGCCGCGGCGTGGAACCTCGTGTGGGCCGACGAGTTCAACGGCTCCGGCGCGCCCAGCAGCGCCAACTGGAACTACAACGTCGGCAATGGACTCAACCCCGGACTCAATGCTTTCGACGGCTGGGGTAATGGCGAGTGGGACTGGTACCGGCCCGAGAATTGCACGCAGTCCGGCGGCAACCTCGTCATGCGCGCCAACTGGCTCACGACGCCGATCACGGTCAACGGCCGCAACTTCTACCAGACTTCGTGCCGCATGACGACGGACACGAAGAGGTCCTTCCAGTACGGCCGCATCGAGGCGCGGATGGCGCTCCCGACCGCCGCCGGCTCATGGCCCGCCTTCTGGATGCTCGGTGACGCGTGCGACGAGACGTCCACGGGTGCCTACAACCCGGCGCAGACCTACTACGACCGCCTGCCCACCAACTGGGCCAGTTGCGGCGAGGTCGACATCATGGAACACGCGAACGCGAACGCGACCGTGACGAACAACATCTTTTGGGATCTCCGCACCGGAGTGTTCCCGTGGACGGCGGGCCAGAACGCCAACTACGTCGCCAACCCTGCCGTCAACAACGCTTCGGCGTTCCACGTCTACGCGATCGAGTGGACGGCCGCGCAGATCCGCTGGTACGTCGACGGCGCGCAAACGCACGTGATCGACACGACGCCGGCAACCTTGGAGGAGTTCCGTAAGCCGTTCCACATCATTTTCAATTTGGCGCTGGGCGGCACGTACCCCGGGCAGAACCCCGTGCAGAGCCAGTTCCCGTTTACCGCGTCGATCGACTACGTGCGCTACTACCAGGCTGGATGAGTAGTGCCCGGCGTCGCGTCCAGGCGCGGCGCCGGGCCCGGCGGCGTCTCGGGCTGACCGAGATTCGGACGTTGTCCCGGCGTAGCCACGCGCGGCACGGCGCGGGCGGTCGGACCCGACATCTACCTGCCTCCGTCCGGCTCCGACCAGGATTCTCGCTGACCTACGCCCCGGGGATCGCGGCCGGCCGGCGGCGGTGCTCGCGCCGGCGGCGGGCCTCGGCCGGGTCGGTGACCGGCACGGCGGCCAGCAGCATCCTGGTGTAGTCGTGCTGGGGATCGCTCCAGACGTCCTCGGCCGCCCCGATCTCGACCACGCGACCGAATTGCATCACGGCGATCCGGTCAGCCAGCCGGCGGACGACGGCCAGGTCGTGGGAGACGAAGACCAGCGTCAGCTCGTCCTCCCGGCGGACGTCCTCGAGAAGCGCCAGTACCTGGGCCTGTGTCGTCACGTCCAGAGAGGAGACCGGCTCGTCGCAGAGCACCAGGTGGGGCCGGGGCGCCAAAGCCCGGGCGATGCCGACCCGCTGCCGCATGCCGCCGGAGAGCTCATGCGGATAGCGTCCGTAGTCGGAGGCTTTGAGCCCAACCCGGTCCAGCAGGTACTCGACCCGCTCACGGGGGTCTTCGGCGCGGGTCGCCCGCAGTGGTTCGGCGATGCTGTCGCCCACCGTGCGGCGTGGGTTGAGCGAGGCCAGCGGATCCTGGAACACCATCTGGATGGACGCCGGCGGTCCGGTGTAGGTCAGTCGGCCCGAGGTCGGCGCGGTCAGGCCGGCCATGATCCGAGCGAGCGTGGACTTGCCCGCCCCGCTCTCGCCGACCACGCCGAGCGTCTCTCCTTCCAGAACGTCGAGGTCTACTCCGTTCACGGCCGTGACCGGGTCCGGGCGCCGCACGCTCTGTCTCGGCGTCGGATAACTCTTGGTGATGGCGGCGAGCCGCAACAGCGGGGGGCCGGCTTTCGCGGGAGCGGAGTGACCGGCGGCTGGAACGGCGGCCAGGAGGTCCTGCGTGTAGGGCTGGCTCGGGCGGATCAGGACCTGCTCGACCGGCCCCTGCTCGACGGCCCGTCCCGCCCGCATCACGATCACGTGGTCGGTGGAACCGGCCACCACCCCGAGGTCGTGGCTGATCAGCACCAGCGCCGTGCCGGTAGTGGCGCGCAACTCGTCGAGCAGGTCGAGGATCTGGGCCTGCACGGTGACGTCCAGAGCGGTGGTCGGCTCGTCAGCCACGATCAGCCGGGGGCGGCAGGCCAACGCCATCCCGATCAGCGCGCGCTGGCGCATACCGCCGGAAAACTCGTGCGGATGGGCCCGGGCCCGCCGAGCGGCATCAGGAATGTGCACCTGACGGAGAACCTCGACCGCACGGGCCCAGGCCGCTTTCTTCCCGGCGCCGGTGTGCAGGCGGTACACCTCGGCGATCTGGTGGCCGACGGTGTGGAACGGGCTGAGCGCGGAAAGCGGATCCTGGAACACCATGGCGACGCCACCGCCCCGCACCTTCCGCAGCTGAACATCGTCGAGAGTCTGCAGGTCGCTGCCCTCGAACCGGATCCGCCCGCCGACCTGTGCCCCGGTGCCGCGGTGCAGGCCGAGCAGCGCCAGCGCGGTGGCGCTCTTGCCCGAGCCGGATTCGCCGACGATCCCCAGCGCAGCGCCTGGCTCCAGCGAGAACGACAGACCGTCCACGGCTCGGACCGGCCCGAAGGCGATCGAGAGGTCCTCCACCTCCAGCAGCGGCTTCATCGCAGTTCCACACGCGGATCGACCACGGCCAGCAGCAGGTCGGCGGCCATGTTCCCGGCGATCACGATGCACCCGGCCAGCAGCGTGACTCCGACGACGACCGGCAGGTCCACCGTGGTCACCGCGCCCACCAGCAATTGGCCGACGCCCGGCAGGCCGAACATCGTCTCGGTCAGTACCGCATTGGTCATCATTTGAGCGACGTCGATCGCGGTCAGGGTGGTCACCGGAATCAGCGCCCCGCGCAAGGCCCGGCTCCGCAGGATGCGGCGCTCCGACAGACCGTAGGCGCGCGCGGTGCGTACGTAGTCCTCGGCAAGGGTGTTGGCGACCCCGGCCTGGGTCAAGCGCGCATAGGCGGCGGCCTGGATGAGGGCCAGGGCGATCCACGGGAGGATCAGGTTCTGCGCCCACGCGGCCGGATCTGAGGTCAGCGGCACGTACGTGGGGAAGGGCAACCAGCGCAATCGGACGCAGAACAGCAGCAGCAGAGCGAGCCCGACCAGGAATACCGGAACCGCGTAGCCCACCAGCACCAGGCCGTTGACCGCCCGCCGAACCAGCTGGAACCGGCCCCGCCCAGCCAGCAGCCCGGCCCCGATCCCAAGCCCGAGGGCCAGTATCTCCGCGCCGACGGCCAGCGACACCGAGACCGGCAGCCGCTGGGCCAGGAGCGCCGAGACCGACTGATCGGTCTCGAACGAGTAGCCCAGGCAAGGGACGGCGCAATGGCGGGCATCCGGCCCGGTCGAATAGTCCCGCCCCGCCACGACGCCCCGGACGAAGTGCAGGTATTGGACCGCTGCCGGGTCGTCGAGCGCCATCGCCGTGCGCACCTGGGCCAGCCGCTCGGGTGTGCAGCCCTTGCCGCAGGCCAGCCGGGCCGGGTCGCTGGGGGCCAGGAAGAACAGTGCGTACACGAGCACCGAGAGGCCGAGCAGGACCAGCACCGCCCCGGCGAACCGCCGTCCGAGGTAGCCGATCATCGGAGCGTCGCCTGCCGCGGGTCCAGCGCCCGCCGCACGCTGGTGGCGGCGAAGGTGAACGCCAGCAAGGTCAGGAACAGCAACCCGCCGGGGACGATGACGTACATCGGATCCGACCGGAACCAGGTGGTGGCCGAGGAGAGCATCTGGCCCCACGAAGGGGTGGGCGGCTGTACGCCGACGCCGAGGAACGAGAGCGCAGCCTCGGAGATCATGTTCTGCGGCAGCAGCAGCGCGGCGTAGGCGAGCACGGGGACGGCCACGCCGGGCAGGATCTCCCGGCGCGCGATCCGGCCCGGACCGGCTCCGGCCAGCCGGGCCGCGGCCACGTAGTCGCGGGTGCGCAGCGATGCCGTCTCGGCTTGGGTGATCCGGGCCGTACCGCCCCACTGCAGCAGCCCGATGACGAAGGTGAGCAGGAGCGGGCGGGGCCAGGAATCGGGGACGATGGCCAGCAGTGCCACGCCCAGCACCAGCTGAGGGAAGGCCAGCGTGAGGTCGGCCAGGCGGCCCAGCAGCGCCGCCGCCCAGCGGCCCCCGAGCCCGGCCGCCAAGCCCACGCTGACGCCGATGAGCACTTCCAGGGCTGTGGCCGCGACGGCCACGCCGAGGGAGATGCGGGCGCCGTAGAGCGTCCGGACGAACAGATCCCGCCCGGTGCCGGGTTCGACGCCGAGCCAGTGCTCCCCGCTCAGGCCACCGAGCCGGCCGATCGGCACCCCGCCCCGGGCCGAGTCGAGCAGATCGTCATGAAAGCTCGTGGCGTCCTGTCCCTCCCAGCGGGCCAGCAGCGGGGCGGCCAGCGCGGCCACCACCATGACCAGGACGATCACCGCCCCGGCCACGAACGCCGGTTCGCGCAGCAGCCGCCGCCAAAGCGACCGGGCCCGGACCGGCGCCGGATCCAGCGGCTCGGTGCCGGCTACCTCCAGTGCGGTCACTTGACCGAGAGCCGAGCGAGGTCGTACTGGCCCCGCCACCCGTCGGTGACTGCGCCCTTGACCCGCTTGCCGTAGATGTAGGTGTCGACCTCGTGGGTGAGCGGTACGTACAGCGCCAGCTTCCCGAGTTTGGCGTCCAGTGCGCCCCAGCGCTTGGCCGCAACGGCCGGATCGGTGAGTGCGTTGATCGCGTCGATCTCGGCGTTGACCTGCGGGTCGTTGTACTGGGCCTGATTGAAGTTGCCGCCGGCCTTGATGATCTGCCGGCCGTCGAAGATCGGGATCAGGAACGGGCCGCCCGACGGCCAGTCCGCGCCCCAGCTGGCCAGCGAGAGAGCCGGCTGGGTGGCGGGCTTACCGACCACGTCCCGGTAGGACGCGCTGTCGATGGCCTTGGGTCGCACGGTGACCCCGGCCTGCTTGAGCGCGTCCTGGATCGCCGCCGCTTCCTTCGGGCCCAGACCATCGGATTCGTCGTTCTCGTAGGCGAAGTCAACGCTCAGACCGCCGGAATAGCCGGCCTGGGCCAGCAGACGCTTGGCCTCGGCCGGGTTCCCCGTCTTGCCGGCCGGGAAGTAGTCGTAGGGCTGGTAGCCCAGAGCGGGCTGCGGCGGGAGGAACGTGGTCGACGGCCCGGCGGTCGCGGTGCCGCCCTTGGCGTTGACCACCGAAGCCCGGTTGACCGCGTACGAGATGGCCTGGCGTACCCGGATGTCGTTGAAGGGCTTTTTCGTCGTGTCGAACGCGAGGTACGTGGTCGACGGGAACTCGCCCCGAGTAACGCGTTTGTCCAGTTCGCTGCCGGTGCCCAGCTGAGCCAGCTGGTCCGGACCGATGATGCCGTCGGTGGTGACGGCGTAAGCGTCCCGGCCTGCGCCGGTGGCGATGCGCTGGTTGATCACCGCAGAGTTCAACCCGGCCGTGACGTCGATCTTGTCCGGGCAGGCGTAGCGCAGCGAGTCGGACTTGCTGCTCCACTTCGTGTTGCGGACCAGCGTCAGGTGCTTTCCCTTGTCGAAGGACGTCACCTTGTAGGGGCCGCTGGAAAGCGGATGGTTCTCATAATCGACGCCGGTGTCCTTGGCCTTGGGCACCGGGGCGAACTGGGTCGCGGTGGCCAGGTACGGGAAGTCGCCCTCGGGTTTGCGCAGCTTGAAGATGATCGTCTTGGCATCGGGCGTCTCGATCGACGCCAGCCCTCGCGGCTGCTTGTAGGGCCCCAGGTAATCGGCACCACCGATCAGCCAGTCGCGTAGGTAGGGCGCGCCACCGGGCAGCTCGGGCGCGAAGGAGCGCTCGATGCCGTACTTGACGTCGGACGAGGTGATCGGCGTGCCGTCCTCGAAGAAGAGTCCGTCGCGCAGACGGTAGGTCCAGGTGCGAGCGCCGTCGGACGGAGTGCCGAGGTCGGTGGCCAGGTCGGGCGCGGGCTTCGTCCCGGCCTGACCCGGCTGCCGGTTGCGGGTGGTCAGCGTCCGGAACAGCAGCGACGGCACGTTGCCGCCGCCGGACGTGTAGAGCCGGGCCGGGTCGAGATGGGCGAGCCCGCCCTGGTTGAGCACGGTGAGCGTGCCACCCTGGCAGTTCTTCGGATCGAGCGCGGAGGACGAGCCGCTGCCGTCGTCGCTGGTGCAGCCGGCCAGGGCAAGTGGGCCCAGCGCCAGAGCGAGCCCAAGAGCCAGTGTTTTACGCATGGCGGTCCTTCGCGATCGGGGCCGGGTGACAACAGGACGCGACGCACACGAACGTGGCTATGTCCTATTTTTCCTAGGCGTTCGCTAGGTTATAGCACTCGCTCCCTTATGGACTCAAAGGCTTGGCCGGCTGCT
The DNA here is from genome assembly GCF_006912135.1 of Cryptosporangium phraense. NCBI lineage: Bacteria > Bacillati > Actinomycetota > Actinomycetes > Cryptosporangiales > Cryptosporangiaceae > Cryptosporangium > Cryptosporangium phraense. The sequence continues at coordinate 440,143 of NZ_VIRS01000003.1, forward strand.
GAGGCGCGGTGCTCCAGATCCCCGCGACGGACGGCCACCTCTACCACGAATCGCTGCGCCGATCGGCCACCGCCATCGACGGCCCGGGGTCCGGTTGCCTCTTCGGCCACGGGTTCCTCGCCGGGTGGGACGGCAAGCTAGCTGGTGATCGTCCCGGTGGGCAGGTGTCGGGCAATCGTGACGACGTCCGCGGTCGGGAACTCGCCGATCACCTCCTGCCGGCCGAAGGGCGGCGGGAACGTCCACCTCGACCGGGGCGGGGGCGGGTCGGCCGTCCGGACCTGGAACAGGCCGTCGACGAACACCATCCGGCGACCGGCGTCCAGCAGCGGGGGAGGGTATCGCCGAACGGCCCGGCGCAGTTCACCACGGCCGCGGCCCCCGCGAGGGCTCGGGTCAAGGCAGATGGGTCGCCGAGCGTGGCCGGCCGGACCGGCGGTTCGGAGAACTCGGCGGCCACGGTGCGCAGCCGCTCCGGGTCGCGGCCGCTGAGTACCGGGGTCAGGCCGCGCGCCAGCAGACCGGCGACAACGAACCTGGCGGTGTGCCCATAGGCGCCTTAAACGATCACATCGTTCATCGACTCGATGGTTTCCTAACCGGCGGCCCGGGTGGCGGGGGAGGCTGGGGCGGGCAGACCCAGGTTGTCGCGCAGGGTCGTGCCCTCGTACTCCGCGCGGAGTGAGCCACGTTCCTGAAGCAACGGCACGACCCGATCCACGAACTCGTCGAGGCCGCCCGGGGTCAGATGGGAGCCGAGGATGAACCCGTCGGAGCCGTCGTTCTGGACGAAGGAGTCGAGCCGGTCGGCGATCTGAGTGGGGGTGCCGACGAACTCGGCGTGACCGAACTCGTGGATGGCCAGTTGCCGCAGCGAGTAGTCGTTCTCCTCGGCGATCGCGCGCCACCGGGCTACGGTCTCGAAGACGTTCTGGTGGAGCCGGGCCCGGCCCTGGATGACGAGCGGAGCCTCGGGCTCGGGGTCGACGTCGGGCAGCGGCCCGTCGGGGTCGTAACCGGACAGGTCCCGGTTCCAGACGGTCTCGAGCAGGATCTGGGCACCACGGCCGCTGATCTGCTCCCGGGTGATCTCGTGGTGCCGTTCGATCGCATCGGCTTCGGTGTCGCCCAGCACGAACGCGCCGCTGGGCAGGATCTTCACCGAGCCGGGCGGGCGGCCGTGGGCGGCCGCGCGCTGCTGGATGTCCCGGTAGAAGGGCTGCGCCTCGGCGAGAGTCCAGTACGGAGAGAAGATCGCATCGGGGCCACCGCCCGCGGCGAAATCGCGGCCTTCGGGGGAGACGCCGGCTTGCAGGATGACTGGTTGGCCCTGGGGGCTGCGCGGAACGCTGAATCGGCCACTGACCTCGAACTGCTGACCCGCGAAGGCGAACGCGCCGGCGTCGGGCCGCCGCAGGAAGCGGCCGGATTGCTGGTCGGCCACCACGTCGTCGTCCGCCCATGAGTTCCAGAGCCGGCGGGCGATGGCGAGGAACTCTTGGGCCCGGACGTAGCGGTCTTCTCGCCTGAGGAAACCGCCACGCCGGAAGTTCGCGCCGGTGAAGGCGTCGGAGGAGGTGACGATGTTCCAGCCGGCGCGACCGCCGGAGAGGTGGTCCAGGCTGGCCAGTTGCCGGGCCAGCTCGAAGGGCTCGTTGAAGGTGCTGTTGAGCGTGGCGACCAGCCCCAAGTGGTCAGTCACGTCGGCCAGCGCGGCCAGCACGGTGAGGGTGTCGGGGCGTCCGATCACGTCCTGATCGAAGATCCGGCCCAGCCGTTCCCGCAAAACCAGGCCCTCGGCCAGGAAGAAGAAGTCGAACTTGCCGCGCTCGGCGGTTCGCGCGACGTGCTTGAACGACGAAAAGGCGATCTGGCTGCCGGCCGCCGGGTCCGACCAGACGGTGTGGTGATTGACGCCGCCGAGGTAGGCCCCCAGCACGATCTGCTTGCGAGGTCCGGTCATCGTGCTGATCCGTTCGCTAGGAGGTAGCGGCTGGCCGGGCGGGCGAACCCGAGCCGGTCCCGCAGCGTCGGCCGGTCGTATCGGGGCTGGAAAAGGCCCCGGCGCCCGAGTTCCGGGACGACCGATTCGACCAGGACGGTCAGGTCGGCGGGCAGGACTCCGGGGCGCAACCGGACGCCGTCGAAGCCGAGTTCGCCCAGCTCCTGGATCCGATCGGCCAGGGCCACCGGCGTGCCGGTGAAGATCTGCGCATCGGAGAACAGCTCCGCGCCATCCCACTCGTCCAGCCGGGCCTTCCGTGCGGCCGCGGCCCCCGCATCGGCGTCGAGGAAGACCAGGAGGTCGGCGAAGACCAGGAGTTGCTCGCCACGCCCGGTGGCGTCGGTTTCGCCGCGGACCTCGTCCAGGATCTGCCGCCCGTGGGCGGCATCCTGCGGCGTGACGAAGAGGACGTCGGCCTGGCGGGCGGCCAGCCGATAGGGCACCAGGCCGTGACCCAGCACGGTGACCAACGGCTGGCCCTGCGGGGGCCGAGGGGTGATAGAGGGCCCGCGGACGGAGAACCAGCGCCCCTTGAAGTCGATGTAGTGCAGCTTGTCGCGGTCGATGAACCGGCCGGTGGCGGCGTCCCGGATCTCCGCGTCGTCCTCCCAGCTGTCCCAGAGCCGCCGGATGACCTCGATGAAGTCGGCGGTCTCGTCGAATCGCTCAGTGATCAGCTGCTGGATCTGCGGACTCTGAAGGGCCTCGGCGCTCAGCGCCGGGAACTCGCGACGGCCGAAGAGCGCCGGTTCGCCGGCCAGGCCTCCGCTGCGGATCTGAACACCGGCGCGGCCGGTGCTGACGTAATCGAGCGTGGCTATCGCCTTCGACACGTGAAACGGCTCGGTGTGGGTCGCGGTGGCGACCGGTACCAGCCCGATGCGGTCGGAGGCCGGGGCGACCCGCGCGGCGATCAGCGTCGCGTCCAGCCGTCCCCGGACCTGATCGGTGCGCTGGTCGGGCGCGAAGTGGTCGGCGGATTGGAGAGTCAGCGAGTCGTTGAACGTGACGAAGTCGAGCCGGCCCCGCTCGGCCTCGGCGACCAGGGATTTCCAATAGGTGGCGGCGAACAGGTCCCGGGGACGGGCGGCTGGGCTGCGCCAGGCGGCCGGATGCCAGCCGGCGCCGTCCAGGGCGACGGCCAGGTGGAGCGCGGTCATGAGTTGTCTCCTGACGAGGGGCTCCGCAGTGCGGAGAACAGGACTTTGCGCCGAAGCTCGAACCCGAGGTGGCGGTAGAGGCGGATGGCGATGGTGTTCTCGGCCGAGGTGTGCAGGAACGGCGTCTCTCCGCGCTGCCGGATCCCGTGAGCGACCGCGCGGACCAGCGTCGTGGCCAGTCCCTGGCCCCGATATGCGGGATCTGTGCAGACAGCGCTGATCTCTGTCCAGCCCGGTGGGTGCAGCCGCTCGCCGGCCATCGCCACCAACCGGCCTTCGCGCCGCACGCCGAGATAAGTGCCGAGCTGGTAGGTCCGGGCTTCGAATGGCCCGGGCTGGGTCCGGGCGACGAGGTCGAGCATCTCCGGGACGTCGGCGGCCCCGAGCGTCACCAGCCCGTCGGCCGGCCGGGAGGCCAAGGCGTCGGTGGCAACGAACTGGACGCCGTCGCCCTGGAACTCGAGCTTCCAGCCGTCGGGCACCTCACGCAGGTCGCTGCTCAGCAGCGCCAGGGCGTTCGGGCCGATCAGCGCGTGCAGTTCGGTCCAGGCCCGGATGTCCTGCTCGGGGGCGACCGCGAGGATGGGCGAGACGTCGGCCGGGTAGCGCAAGGCGTGGCCGGTTCCCTCGGCGAAGTGCGCGTGTGGGCCGGTGAGAGAGGACCATGCCGCTGCGTCCAGCGGATGCGAAGCCATCATCTCAGTTCACCCGCCGGTTCGGTAGCCGAAGCATTCGGTCCGGCGGGCCAGGCCGACGGCGTTGCGTAAGGCGGTGTCCGCGCCACTGCTGCGGGGGACCAGGTCGAGCGCGCCGAGATGTCTGCGGAACAAAGGATTCCTCCGGTTCAAGCCGGTCCTTCTTCGACCAGCCGACGTCCAGAGCGCCGGCGGGTTCGTCGGCGTGGTCGAGCAGATGCGTCACCGCCGGTCCCATTCCTCGGCCAGCAGCCGGTAGGAGCGGATGCGGTCGGCGTGGTCGTGGGTGATCGTCGTGACCACGAGCTCGTCGGCTCCGGTGGCATCCCGTAGCTGCTCGAGCCGGTCGGCGACGGTGCCGGGAGCGCCGACGAGCTGCGTGTCGAGGCGATCCTTCACCAGCGCCCGTTCCTCGCCGCTCCAGGTCTCGAGGGCCGCCTCGGCGGGTGTCGGATAGGCGATGGCCCCAGCACCGGTGCGGATGCTGCGCACCCAGGGGCCGTACCCGGACGCCAGCACGGCCGCGTGCTCGTCCGTCTCGCCCACCACGACGTCGGCGGAGACCGAGACGTACGGCCGATCGAGCTCGGCCGACGGTTTGAACGCGACGCGGTAGGCCTCGACGGCGTCGAGGACCGTGCTCGGGCTGTGGTGGTAACTGGCGACGAACCGAAGCCCGTTCTCGCCGGCCACGGTGGCGCTGGAACCGCCGGACGCACCGAGGATCCAGATCTGGAGCGCGGCGCCCTCACCGGGGTAGGCGTGACCGCTGGGGTGGATTCCGGCGAGGAGCGCGAGGACGTCGCTGATCTGCTCCTCGTACGCGGGGGTGTACGCGCCGGGCTGCTGCAGCAAGCTGAGGTGGGCGGCGATCTTGTCGCCCGCGGTCGTCAAGAGCCGGCTGACGTCGTACTGCTTGGGCAGCAGCAGGCCGTTGCCGGCCCGCTCGTCGGTGGCGTGGGGCCCGCCGCCACGCTGCTTCAGGTACGCGTCGGCGGCCGCCGCCACCGGCCGCGCAGCCGGGGCAGCGGCGGGTGCTTCGGCCGGCTTCTGGCGACCGAAGCTCCGGCCGATCCCGAGGTCGATCCGGCCCGGGTAGGCGGCGTCGAGCAGACCGAATTCCTCGACCGTCGCCAGCGGCTGCCGATGCCCGAACTGCACTCCGGCGGACCCGAGCCGGATCGTGCTGGTGGCTGCGGCGGCCAGCGCGATCGACACGGCCGGCGAGGCGCCGAGGACGCCGGGATTCAAGTGGTGCTCGGCGAACCAGTAGCGCTCATACCCGAAACGCTCGGTCTGCCGGGCCAGGTCGACGGCGTTGCGCACCGCGGTACCGGTGTCGTCGCCGCTGCTGCGCGGGATGAGGTCGAGAGCGCCCAGCGGTGTACTCATGCGGATCCTCCGAGGTCAGCGGACGAAAGCGAAGCGCGGGTCGGGGCGGTCGGCGTCGAGAGCGAGATCGGCCAGCACGCGGCCGAGCGCAGGCAGGAATTTGAATCCATGGCCGGAGAAGCCCGTGGCCACCACCACCGGGCCGGCCCGGTCCAGGACGAAGTTGGCGTCCGGTGTCGTGGTGTACGTGCAGCTGATCGATGTGAAGGCGTCCGGGTCGACTCCGGGCAGCCAGGTGCGGGCGTACTCCCGCAGAGCCGCCAGCTGGACCGGCTCGGGGGCGTAGTCGCGGTGGTCGGGGTCGACCTCCGGCCCGACGCCGTGGAATCCGACCTTGATGCCCTCGCCCGGCGTCGCGAGCCCGTAGATCCCACCGTATTCGCCCCCGATGACGTGCCCGAAGCTCGGCCACGTGTCCCCGGGCCGCGCGGCGGCGAAATGGGCCGGCTGCTCCTGGGTGATGCGCAGCGGTGGTAGCGGCGCCAACTTCCCGACGAGCTTGGCCGCCCAGCCGTTCACCGCGGCCACGACGCGGCGGGCCCGGTGGGTGCCGCTGTCGGTGTGCACCAGGACGGCGTCCTCACCCAGCACCTCGATCGACGTCACCGGGGTCTCGTGCCGGATCAGAGCTCCGGCCGCCGAGGCCGCGGACTGAAGGGCCGCGACCGATCGGTCGGCGTGCAGACGACCGCTGTCCGGATGGAACAGCGCGCGCGTGTCGAAGCGGATCCCCGGCCAGCGGTCGGCCGCTTCGTTCGGCGTCAGCCAGTACCGGGAAACCCCGGCCGCGGCCAGCCCGTCGGCGAGGGCGTCCAGCAGCGGGCTGTTTCCGTGGTCGACACCGCCGGTGATCGTCAGCAAATCGGTGCCGGTGGTCGCCTCCAGCTCACGCCAGAGGTCGCGGGCCTCACGCGCCAGGTCGATATGGACCCGGTCGGGATAGGAGAGGCGGAAGATGCGGGACGCGCCATGCGACGCGCCCTTCGTATGGCCGGAGGCGAACTGCTCGAGCAGCACCACCGACCGGCCCCGGCGGGCCAGCTGCCAGGCTGTGGCCGAGCCGACCCCACCGCCCCCGACCACCACGACATCGACGCTCATCCGGCCACCTCCGACGAAGAGCGGGGACGGACGGACAGTCCGTCCAGCGTGGGCACCGACGCGAGCAGCGTCTTGGTGTACGCGTGCTCGGGGTGGTGGAAGATCCGGTCCACGTCGCCGGACTCCACGATCCGCCCGTCCTTCATCACCAGCACCCGGTCGCTGACGTGGTAGATCACGCCGAGATGGTGGGAGATGAAGACGTACGAGAGGCCGAACTCGGCCTGCAGATCGGCGAGCAGATCGAGCACCTGGGCCTGGATCGACACGTCCAGCGCGGACACCGGCTCGTCGCAGACGAGAACCTGCGGCCGGGGCGCGAGCGCCCGGGCGATCGCGACTCGCTGCCGCTGGCCGCCGGAGAGCTGGGCGGGCCGCCGGCCGAGCACATCCGGGTCGAGTCCGACGTGGTCGAGCAGTTCCCGCACGCGCTGCCGCCGGGCCGCACGGTCGGCTCCGGCCACGACCAGCGGTTCGGCGATGATCCGGTGCACCGGGTAGCGGGGGTCGAACGAGCTGAGCGGATCCTGGTAGACGACCTGGATCCGGCGGCGCAGGTTCCGGTGCGCGCGGGCGTCGAGATCGCTCCAGCGCGCTCCGTCGATCTCGACCGACCCAGCGTCGGGTGTCTCCAGGTCCAGCAGTAGCCGCGCCGCCGTCGTCTTGCCCGAGCCGGACTCGCCGACGATGCCGAGCGTCTCACCCGGGCGCAGCTCGAACGACACGTCGTCGACCGCGGTGAGGACCTGGCGACCGGGCAGGCGGAACGTTTTCCGGAGCCCGCGGGCGGCCAGTACGACGTCCGTCCCGATCTTCGGACGCGGCTGCGCGACGTTCAGCCCGGCCGTCGGGGACAGCCGGGTACCTCGGGCGTGGGCGACCGGCACGGCGGCGAGCAGCGTCTTCGTGTACGGGTGCTGCGGGTCCTCGAGCACCTGCCGGGTCGGGCCCTGCTCGACGAACACGCCGTCCTTCATCACCAGGACGCGGTCAGCGACGCTCAAGACCACGGCCAGGTCGTGGCTGATCAGCAACAGCGCGGTGCCGGCGGCCCGGCGCTGAGCCAGCAGTTGGAGGATCTGCGCCTGCACGGTGACGTCCAACGCCGTGGTCGGCTCGTCGGCGATCAACAGCGCCGGGTCGGCGGCGATCGCCGACGCGATCAAAGCACGCTGTCGAAGGCCGCCGGAGAGCTGGTGCGGGTACTGACCGGCCCGCGCCTCCGGCTCCGGAACGCCGACCTCGCGGAGCAGTTCGACCACCCGCTCGCCGACCGCCGAACGGGCCACGGTCCCGTGCGTCCGCAGCGCCTCGCCGATCTCCGCGCCCACCGTGCGGGCCGCGTCGAGCGAGACCAGCGCGTCCTGCAGGACGAACCCGACCCGCCGTCCGCGGATCCGCCGCCACTTGCCCTCGGGTAGCCGGCGCGCGTCGGTCCCGTCGATCCGCAGACGCTCCGCACGCATCGTCGCTCCCCGGCCGGCCAGGCCGATCAGGCTGCGCGCGGTGACGCTCTTGCCCGAGCCCGATTCGCCGACGATCGCGACGCTCTGTCCGGCGTCGATCGTGAAGCTCACCCCGCGGACGGCGTGGACCGCGCCGAACCGGACGTGCAGGTCCTCGACCTCGATCATCGCGGAGCCCGTCCCTCGAGCCGCAGTTGCAGGGACTGCCCGGCGACCGTGATCGCCAGGACCGACGCGGTGATCGCCAGGCCCGGGAAGATCGCCGGCCACCACGCGACCGTGAAGTAGTCGCGGCTGCTGGAGAGCATCGCGCCCCATTCGGCGGTCGGCGCCTGCGGACCGAGGCCGAGGAAGCTCAGCGCGGAGCCGATGCTGATCGCCGTACCGACGCCGATCGTCGCCAGGACCAGCACCGGCCCCAGTGCGTTCGGGACCAGGTGCCGGAGCACGACCTGAGGACGGGACCAGCCGAGCGTCCGGGCCGCCTCGAGATGGACGGCGCCGCGGAGGCGGATCACCTCGCCGCGGACGACCCGGGCGTACCCGGGTGTGGTGACCAATGCGACGCCGAGGATCGTCTGGCCCGTGCCGGCGCCGAGAACGGCGATGACCAGGAACACCAGCAGCAGGCCGGGGATCGACAGCAGGATGTCGAGCAGCCGGTTCACGACCGCGTTGGCGGCGCGGCCGCCCTGCGCGGCGAGCACCCCGATGAGCGTGCCCGCGACCAGCGCGAGGGCTGAGGCGGCCACGCCGAGCAGCAGCGACAGACGGGCGCCGGTGATCACCCGGGCGTAGAGGTCCCGGCCGTTCTGATCGGTGCCGAACCAGTGCTGCCCGCTCGGCGGGGCGAGCGTCTGCTGGATGTCGGCGGCGTTCGGGTCGGTCGAGCTGAACAGGTGGGGCCAGATCGCCGCCAGGACCAGCCCACCGAGAAACACGACGCTCAGCACGGTTCCGGGCCGCTTCACCGCTCCACCGCCCCGGGCTCGCGCAGCCGCGGGTCGATCAGCGGATACAGAACGTCGACGAGGAGGTTGACGACGATGTAGACGACGGCCGCGACCAGCACGATCGCGGAGACCGTCGGGAAGTCGCGCTGGCCGATCGCGGACGTCGTCAGCCGGCCGAGCCCTTGCCGGGAGAAGACGTTCTCGACCACCACCGCACCGCTGACGAACGCGCCGAACAACCAGCCGGTCAGCGTCACGACCGGCAGGATCGCGTGGCGCAACGCGTGCCGCACCAGCACCACCGCGGGCCGCAGGCCACGTGCCCGGGCGGTGACGATGAACGGCTCGTCCAGTACCCGCTCCAAGCCTTGCCGCAGCACCTGGCTGAGCATCGCCGCCGGCGCGAGGCCCAGCGAGATCGCCGGCAGCACCAGGCCGTCGAGGCCGCTCGCGCCGATCGCCGGGAACCAGTGCAACTGGAACGAGAACACGGTGAGCAGCAGGATGCCGAGCCAGAACGAGGGCACCGCGAGGCTCACCACCTCGGCGGTGACCGCCGGACCGCGGAGCCACCGCGGACGATTGGCCGTGGCGACCGCGACCACGATTGCCAGCACCAGCGCGAAGAGGATCGCGGCCAGCATCAGGACGAACGTCGAGGAGGCCTGCTGCCCGATCAGCGTGGAGACCGGCATCCCCTGGCTGTAGGAGCGGCCGAGATCGCCGTGGAGCAACCGCCCCAGGTAGCCGGCGTACTGGGTGGTCAGCGGCTGGTCCAACGCGTAGTCCGACACGATCCGGGCCCGGATCGCCGGCGTCACCTGGGTCGTCCCGAGGACGGCGTCCACGATGTCGCCCGGGATGGAGTGCAGCGCGACGAACGTCAGCGTGATCGCGCCCCAGACCACGAGAACCGCCGAGCCGGTACGGCGCAGCAGCGCGAGCGCCGCCGCGCGGGCGGGAGCGGCGGCGCTCGTGCGGACCGCGAGGGTGACGGTCACGCCCGCTTCCAGGCGTCGTAGAAGGTCGGGAAGGCCTGCGGCTCGAACTGGATCCCCTGCACCCGGGTGCTCGACCCGAGTAGGTAGTTGAAGACGTACACCGGGAAGACCGCGACCGCGTCGGTGACCCTTCGCTGCGCGTCGCCGTAGAGCTCGGCCTGCTTCGAGAGGTCGGTCGTCGCGAGCGCATCCCGGAAGGCCTTGTCGACCTGGGGGTCGTTCAGCTGCGACAGGTTCGTGCCGAACCCGCCCTGCGGGCGGTTCTCCGACCCGAACAGCGTCCGGAGCGCGTCCGGTGAGGACCGCTGCCAACTGAAGTCCGCGAGGTCGTACTTCCCTTCGCCGACGTCCTTGAGGTACGCGTTGACGTCGGGGTTCGGGCTCCTGACCTCGATGCCGAGCTGCTTGGCGGCCGCCTGGATCTGGTCGGAGAGCGTGTCGCGCTGCTCCCGGGCGAACGTCTTCAGGAACGGGTGGTCGACGACCAGCCGGGTGCCGTTCCTGGTGCGGTACCCGGCGCTGTCGCGTCCCGTCCAACCGGCCTCGTCGAGCAGTTTCTTCGCTGCGTCGGCGTCGTAGGAGTACGCGCTCTCGATCGTCTTGTCGTAGCCGACCGTGGCCGGTGACAGTGGGCCCTTGGCCGGCGGGAACTGCCCGAAGTACAGCTTGCTGACGATCGTCTGCCAGTCGATGCCGGTCAGGAACGCCTTCCGGACCTTGATGTCGGCGAAGACACCCTTGGCCGTGTTGGGGTAGTAGTTGTAGTTGCCGCCCGGAGCGGCGGCGGTCTGCACCTGGAATCCTGGCGTGCTCTCGAGCTGCTTGACGTTGACCGGCGGGACGCTGGCGATCGCGTCGAGCTGGCCGCTGGTCAGAGCGCCGAATCGGGACGCGTCCTCGGGGACGACCTTGATCGACAGCGTGTCCAGATAGGCCGCGCCGGTGTGCTTGGCGGTGCCCGGACCCCAGCGGTAATCCGGGTTCTTGGCGTATTCGATGCCCTTGCCCTTGACGTAACCGCCACTGCTGGTGAAAGGGCCGGAGCCGACGATGTGCGTGCAGAGGTCCGCGGCCGGCTTCTTCAGCGTCGACGGGGCCTCGATGCCCAGGTAGGCCGAGGCGAGCGTCGGCAGGAAAGCGGAGTTCGGCGACTTGAACTTCACCCTGACGTGGGTGGGGTCGGTCACCGTCGTTCCGGCATAGGTGGCGATCGTGCCCGCGGCCAGCTGGGACTTCGTGGCCGGATCGACGATGTGGTCGAGGTTCGCCTTCACTGCGGCGCCGTCGAACTTCTCGCCGTTACTGAACGTGACGTCGCTCCGTAGCGTGAAGGAGTACGTCAGCTGGTCCGGCGAGACCGCCCATTCGGTGGCCAGCCACGGGTGGATCGTGCCGTCGGCGCTCAGCGACACGAGCGAGTCCAGAATGGGACGCGCGTACAGTCCGTCCACGTCGGCCGGGCTCTGGTGCGGGTCCAGGCAGGCGCCGTCGGTGTTGGTCGCGAAGGTGAGGGAACCACCGCTGACCGGCTTCCCTGGATCGGACGAGGACGAGGTGCCGTCGCCGCCCGAGCAGGCCGAGACGGCGAGGACCGACACGGCGACGGCGGCGCCGACGGCTCTGCGGCGCAGGGGGACGCGTGGCGTAGGCATGAGGGGATGTCGCTCCTTGCGGGACGGGAAGGCAGGGGGAGGCGATCGCCGAGGGGGAACAAGAGAAGGTCGCTGCGGGCCCGGAGCGTGGGGTCCTCCCACGCTGGGCAGCGCCGATGAGACGACGATAAGCGGCGTCGCCGTGTATGTCTACTAAATCGATAGGATTAGGCGGCTAGGCGAAAGCTCCTGAGTGGATGGCGCTGTGGCTACGGTCCGATGCCGTCGGCCTCGGTGGCGGCGTGAACGCTCGTGCCGTGCAGCAGGATCTTCACGAATCGGTCCAGGGGCGCATCCGGGTGCAGCCGGGCCGCCCAGGCCATTCCGTTGACCGCGGCCAGGAGTTCGTCGGAGGTCAGGTCGGCACGTACCGCCCCGTGCTGTTGGGCTCGCCGCAGCAGTTCGGTGGTCGCCGAGCGGAACTCCACGCACGATCGGTGCAACGTCGAGCCGGGATCATGGAGCGCCGCGGCGACCGAGTTGGGCAGGCCGTCATAACGGACCAGCGCGACGGCGAGTGTGCGTATCCAGTCGGCGAAGGCCGCCGCCGGGTCGGGCGCGGTGAGCAGTTCCGCGCCACGAGCGGACAGCCGGGCGAAAGACTGACCCACGAGCGCTTCCAGCAGCACCTCACGAGTGGGGAAGTGCCGGTAGAAGGTCGCGATGCCGACCCCGGCCCGGCGGGAGATCTCGCGCAGGGACGCGTCGGTCCCGTGCTCGGCGAAGATCGCCTCGGCCGCGGCCAGCAGTCGGTCGTGAGTCCGCCGTCCATCCACTCTGGTCGGCTCGTTCATCGGGTCGCCCTTTACCTAAGCGAAGCGCTGCTCCTATTATCCGGAGCACTGCTTCTGTTGGCTCGCTAGGGTAGCTGGAACGAGGAGGCACTGTGCCCAGAGAACTCGATGAATGGCACGCCCAGGTCGGCGGTTACGTCCCGCGACCGCAGCTGGACGACTACGCCCGCAAGTACGCCGACTACTTCGCGATGCAACGCCGCGACGGGATCCTCGAGCTGCGGATGCATACCGGAGGGGGCCCGGCCCGGTTCGACTTCGCGGTGCACAACGCGTGGGCGCAGGCCTGGCAGGAGATCGGCAACGACCCGGACAACGAGGTGCTGATCCTCACCGGCACCGGGGACCAGTGGCTCGGCACGCCCGAATCAACCGCGGCCGACCCCGCGGACTCGGCGAAGCCGCTCCTGAACGGTGAGCGTCCGATCGGCTTCGGCTACGAGCACACCTACTACGACGCCACCAAATTAGTGGAGAACTTCGTCTTCGCGATCGACATCCCGACGATCGCCGCGATCAACGGACCCAGTCTCGCGCACACCGAGTTCGCGTTGCTCTGCGACATCACGCTGGCCACTGAGACGGCGACCATCGTCGATCCGCACCTGCTGGTCGGCGCCGCACCCGGAGATGGGCAGCAACTCACACTGCAGGAGCTGATCGGGACCAAGCGGGCCGCCTATCACCTTTACACCGGCAAACCCATCGGCGCCCGCCAGGCGCTCGAACTCGGCCTGGTCAACGAGATCGTGGCCGGCGACCAGCTGCTGCCCAGGGCGTGGGAACTGGCCGAGGGCGTCATGCGCGCACCCCGGACGGCCCGCCGGCTGACCCACGCCATCGCCCAGCGGCCCTGGAAGCGCCGCCTGGTCCAGGACCTCGGCTTCGGCCTGGCCCATCAGTTGTACGGCATGCACGCCGACCGACTGGCGTAGCCTTGTCTCTCCCGAGGCGGGCAACCTACTATCCCTATCGTGCATATAGGTAATTGCCCACTGTCGGTGCGAGAACTGACCAGCCGGATCGTCGCCGGCGCTCGCCTCGACGTCGCCGACGTCGTCCTCGTCGACAAGGGCTGCTGCGCCTCCGAGGAGGCTTAGTCCGGTGGGGAGCCGGCGCAGCCTGCTCGCCTGCTGCGCCGGCGCCGGGTTCGCCACGCTGCTGGATCAGGCGGTCGTCAACTACGCGGTCCCCTCGCTCGGCACCGGGCTGGATGCGCCGGTCAGCGGTGTGCAATGGTTCCTCTCCGTCTACTCGCTGACGTTCGGGCTGGGCCTGGTGCCCGGTGGTCGGCTCGGTGACGCGCTGGGCCGCCGCCCCCTGTTCGTCCTCGGGCTGGCGGTGTTCATGGCCGGTGCGCTGGCCTCGGCGGCCGCGCCGGGCATCTGGTGGGCGGTGGCCGCCCGGGCCGGGCAGGGGCTGGGCGCGGGCCTGATCAGCGCGCAGGTGCTGGGCGTCATCCAGGACCACTTCACCGGCCTGCCGCGGATCCGCGCGCTGGCGGCCTACAGTGCCGCCGGAGCGGCCGCAGCGGTGGTCGGGCCATTGGGTGCCGGCCTGATCCTGGCCGTGGCCCCGCAGGGCGCGGGCTGGCGGCTGCTGCTGGCGCTGAACCTGCCGTTCACGCTGGCGACCTTGCTGCTCACGCTGCGCTCGGTGCCGCGGCAACCGCGCACCGGGCGGCGGGTGCACCTCGATCTGCCGGCGATTCTCCTGGTCGGAGGGCTCGTCCTGCTGGTGACGACGCCGGTCATCGACCCCGGCATCGAAGGCCCCGAATTGTGGACCATCGTTGCTCTCTGCGGCTTGTTGGCGGTCGGCACCGGCCTCTGGGAGTACCGGTACGCGGCGCGCGGGCGGACGCCGCTGTTCGTTCCCGCGCTGATGACGTCCCGCGGGTTCGTGGTCGGCAACATGGTCGCGCTGCTGTGGTTCGGCGGCCTGGTGTCGTTCTCCACCGCGCTGACGATCTACCTGCTGCAGGGCGTCGGCTGGAGTCCGTTGGCGGTGGCGGCAGTCCTGATCCCGAGTGCACTGGCGCGGATTGCCGCCTCCTCGGTCAGCTCACAGATCTATGCCCGGTTCGGCGGGCACACCCTCCCGCTTGCGCTGACGATCCAAGCCGCTGGCCTGCTCCTCCTGGCCGGAGCCAGCACGGCGTGGAACGGTGGGGCATTCGTCGCCGCGGTCGTCGGCCTCGAACTGGTGATCGGGTTGGCGTCGGCGGTACTCGAGCCCCCGTTGCGAGCGATCACCCTCGGCTTCGCGCCGCCGATCCACCACGGCGTCGCGGCCGCCTTTCTCCAGCTGACCCAACGGCTCTCCGCGACCTTCTGCGTGGCCCTGGTGACCGGGACGATGCTCGCCACCGATCTGCGCACCGTGACCGCCGGCGGCCTGCGGCGCGGGTTTCTGATCTGCTTCGCGCTGCTCGCCGCCGCGAGCGTCCTGTCGTTCAGCCGCGCATTGATCCGAACGTCCCCACCACTCGTGGCGGTTTCCCGGTAGGGGCCGAGGGTTTCGTCGGTAGCGGAGGTCCCGGCCAACTCGAAGATGCCGCTGGCTATCTGTGGCGCTAGTTCTTGGGCCAAGGCCTTGGCCCCGGCGACGGCGAGGGAGGCAGCGGCGAGGGCTGCGTCGATCAGGCGGGTACCGCGTTCGAGCAGGGCCTCCAGTGCGTGCAGACGGGTGGTGAGTTAGCCGAAGCGACGCTGGACGTGGGGCTCGTCGGCGGCGGCGTCCAGTCCGGACTCGAACCAGGGGCGGCTGCGTTGGCGGACGAATGCGGCGCCGTCCTCCAGCGCGGCACGGGCTATGCCGATGTCGATCGCGGCGTGCAGGGCCTGGTCGTAGGCGCCGAGGACGAGCGGTGGGAACACCTCTGGCGGTGGGCCCTCCGGCAACACCAGTGCGGCCGGGACCCGGACGTCTTTCAGTCGGACGGTGCCGCTGAACGAGGCTCGCTGCGCTCGACGGTGGCGTTGCCGAGCCGGCCACCGGCCAGGACGTCCGCGTAGAGGCGGGGTGCGGGTTGCGTCGGGCCGAGGCCGGTGATGGCCTGCTGGAGCACGAAGTGTGCCAGGAGTTGCTGGGCGACGGCGGAGTCGGCGCGGGCCAGGATCCGCAGCGCCTCGACGACGGTCGAGGCGGGCAGGGCCGGGCCGCCGAACGACGCGGGGACGGCGATGCCGAGCAGCCCGCCGGCCCCGATCGCGGCGACAGTTGGCGGGCGACCCGGAGGGCGTCGGCCGAAGAGGTCAGCAGCGGTGGCGTCAGCACGGTCGTCATCGGGCCGGTCCGATGAACTCGTCGTCCCGGGTGACCGTGGGCGGCAGTTCCCGGCCGGTACGAGTGAGCGTCTCCGAGAGCAGATCGAAGTCGGCGGCGCGAGCGGTCAGCCGCAGCGGGGAGGTGGTGACCGGCCTGGTTCCTCTACCTGCGCCGGTACCGGCCCGAGGTGGCGCGGCGGATCGGCTCCATCCAGACCCTCTCGGAGGCCGAGCAGGCGCGCTTGGCCGAGTTGGGCATCCAACTCGTAGCTCGAAGCCCCCGGCCGTCCTCCGTCCACCGGCGGTTGGGAATGCTTCAGTCGTCGTCGCGATCCTTGAACTCGAGTGGGATGAGCAGCGGATCCGGATGGCGGGCCGCCCGGTACCGGCGGATCGTCAGTATCACCGCTCCGGCGATCACGAGCGCAGCCAAGGCGCCGGCCAGCCACCACGGCCACACGCGCGCGGTGTGCCCGCTGACGACGACCAGCGCTCCCTCGCCCGGTACTGACGTGACGTTCCGCAGCGTGAGCACGGTGTCGTCATGCTCCAGCACGTCGTTGTGCGAGCGGAAGTCCTCCAGATCGGTGTACGTCCCGCCGTTCCCGTCGATCAGCCGGGCCGAGCCGTCGGGCTTCTGCACGACGTACACCGTCACGAGTTCGAGAGAGCCGTCGCGGTGCTTGACCAGCAGCGAGCGACCCAGAATCGGCGAATCGGCGCCCGCGAAGTCCGCCGCCGCCCGGTCGACCGACCCGCTGGGCTCGCAAGAATCGTCGCCGCAGTCGAACGTGCGCATCAGAGCACCGGCCACCTGGTCGGGCGTGCCCATGGACGCGAAGTTGGCCAGCCGGTCCGCGCTGGAACCGCCGCCGTCGGGGAAGCGATCGTGGCGGACATCGGTGGTCCGCGCGTACTCGCCGAAGAGGTCGCCCGGCGACAGGGACGGCTCGCCGGTGCCGCATCCACCGATCGACGCCACGACCGCGAGCATCACGACCAAGAGAATTCGCCGCATCATCGTCGCGCCTCCGGAGTGGAAGGCGCCCAGGGTGCTGCGCCGCGCTACACACCCTCTACACGCGGCCTGATCTCCAATCCCGGAACGCATCGAGCTTCGCGCGGTCATCCGGCGGTGACGATGATGGCCGTAGGTGCGGTGACCGCGATCGGAGCCCTTCAAGGAGCACCCTCCGGTCCCGTCCTCCCGCGGGCGGTAAACTCCGGGCGCGGCCCGGCTCCGGCGTCGGCCCCTGCGAGCGGCAAGCGGTGCGGGACGCCCGGCCGGTCAATCGTTGGCACTACTGCTTGGGGTCGATGGCCGATGGACAACCTGCTCGGCCCGCGGTGACCGTTGCGTTACGTCTGCTGATCCTCGGTCCGCTGCAGCTGTGGCGAGACGCTTCCGCGGTCGATCCCGGCCCCTCGCAGCAGGCCGCGCTCCTCGCGATCCTGCTGGCTCGCGCCGAGAAGCCGATCAGCACCAGCGAACTGGTCGACCTGATCTGGGACGAGAACCCGCCGGCCAGCGCGGCCAACATCGTCCAGAAGCACGTCGGTAGCCTGCGCCGCTTGCTCGAGCCCGCGCTCGCGCCGCGCGAGCCCGGCTCGTACCTGTACGCCCGGAGCGGCGGCTACCTCTTCCGGGCGCCGCCCGACGCCCTCGACCTGCACACGTTCCGCCGACTGACCGCGGAGGCCCGGGCGACCCTCGCGCGTGACGATCGCCCGGCCGCGCTCGACCAGTACGCGCGTGCGCTCTCGCTCTGGCGGGGTCCGGCCGGCCAGGGCCTCGTCCGCGGGCCGGCCACACGGAAGTGCTTCGCCGCGTTGGACGACGAGTTCTTCGATGCCTGCGCGACCGCGGCCGACCTCGCGATGTCGCTGGGATCGGTGGAACGGATTCGGCCCCGGCTGCGCCTGGCCGCGTCGATGGCGTCCTCGGACCGGCCCGTGCCGGGTGAAGTGGCCGCCGCGTTGGCCGGGGCGGACGGCCCGTACCGGACGGTCGCGCGACTTCCGCCCGTCCGTCGGCGGCCCGCCCCCGCGCTGGAGACCGATTCCGACGTGCGACTCCCGGTCGCTCAGCCGCCGGCACGGCCCGCTGGGGAAACCAGCCTAGTCGGCCGCCGTGGCGAACTGGCCGCGCTACGGCGGATCTGGACCGCTGGCCTCGCCGGTGGCACCGGGCTGGCCCTCGTGGAAGGCGAGCCCGGCGCGGGCAAGACCCGGTTGTTGACCGAGGCGTCCGAGGAGGCCGGCCGGCAGGGCGCGCTGGTGGTCTGGGGCCGCTGCCCGGACAGCGAGGGAACGCCGTCGATGTGGCCCTGGATGCAGGCCGTCGGTGCGATCCTCGACGCGCTGCCGTCGGCCGCGCAGGAACAGTGGCGCTCCGGAGACCTGGCCGGCCTCCTCGGATCGTCCGAGGACACGATCCGCGGCCTGCCCGACGAGAGCACACGATTCCGGCTGTTCGAGAGCATCGTCGGGGTGGTTCGCGAGGCCTCCGCCCGGCGGCCGACGGTGCTGGTCATCGACGACCTCCATTGGGCCGACGCCGCCTCGCTGCGTCTGTTCAGCCACCTGACGGCGCGGTTGCCCAGCGGTTCGGTGGTCTTCGGCGCCCTACGGGACCGGGTGCCCGACCCCGGCCCGGATCTGTCCCGCATGCTCGCCGCCGTCTCCCGGTTGCCCGGTCACCGGCGTCTGCCGGTGAAGCCGCTCGACCGGGCCGAGGTCGCGGAGCTTCTCCTGATCGAAACCGGCACCGACTCGGCCCCCGAACTCGTCGATGCCGTGCACGGTCGTACCGCCGGGAATCCGTTCTTCGTCCAGGAGCTGGCCCGGTCCCTCGCCCACGTCGAGACCGGCCGGACCGCAGTGCCGGAGTCCGTCCGGGACGTCGTCGGCGACCGCATCGGCGGCCTCAGCGGTGACACCCTCGATCTGCTGTACGTCGCCGCGCTCATCGGCCGCGACGTGGACCTGGGTCTGCTCGCGGCGGCCGTCGACACCGACGTGGCCACCTGTCTCGAGCGGATCGAACCGCTGTACGCACTGTCCCTGGTGGAGCTCCGTCCGATGGACCCGTACTCCGTTCGCTTCGCTCACGACCTCGTCCGCGAGGCCGTAGCGGCGATGCCGCTGCGGACCGCTGAGCTGCACCTGTCGATCGCGGACGCGATCCAGCGCGACGGGTCCCGGGGCGGACCGGCCGCGGCCGATCGCCTCGCCCATCACCTGTGGTCGGCCGGACCCCTCGCCGACCCGGCGCGTACGGCCGAGGCGTTGCTCGGCGCCGGACGCCGGGCGCTGACGAGGTCCGACTTCGAGACGGCCGAGCAGCACCTCCGATCGGCGACCCAGGTGGCCCGGACGGCCGGGCTCACCGAGCTGGAGCTTTCGATCCTGACCCTCGTCACCAACGTCCGCCGGAGGATCGGCGACTACCGCACCGAGACGCTCGACCTGATGGAGCGAGCCGAGGAGCTGGCGCTCGGCCTCGGCCGGGAGGCTGAGGCCACCGACTTCCTGTACGCCCGGATGATCGGCGCATCGCTGACCGCTCGACCTGACACCCATGAACTGGCCCGACGGTTGCGCGATCGCGGCCTCGCCTCGGGAGACCCGGTGACCCGCGCCTACGGTTCGGAGGCCTGGGGCCTGTACCAGTGGGACCGCGGCGAGCTCGGCGACGCGTACGAACAGCTCAGCCAGGTCGACCGAACTGTATTTCCGGCCCTCGACGAGAACCCGTTACGCCGTGATCTCCAGTTGCACGCCCGGCTGATCCTGGCCGTCGTGACCGCGTTGCACGGGGATCTCCCGGCGGCGCGGACGCTGTTGCACGAGCTGGACGTCGCGGCCGGGGAGGACGCGTACGCCGTCTCCTCCTGGGCCTATTACGCGGGAACCATCGCCGAGATGGCGGACGATCCGGCTCTGGCGGCGCGGGCGATCGAGCGGTGGACGGTCGTCGACCCCGAGCGCCTCTTCCGGCACGTCGAGAACTACCTGCGGCTCACCCGCTGCTGGGTCCGGGCGATGACCGGTGACGATGCGGGCCGGGCCGCATCGGAAGCGGAAGAGATCTTCCGCGCGACCCTACTCGCCCCGTCGCGCTGGGGCATCGAGCTCTACGCGGCCCTGATCTGCGACATGTGGCTCGCGGCCGGCCGGCCGGACCGGGCCACCACCGCCCTCGCCTACGCCGAGCGGGCGCCCGTCGACTACGCCGATCACTCCGTCCGGAGCCTGCTCGTGCTGTCGCGCGCGCGTCTGCTGCGCGCCCGCGGTGAACCCTCTGACGTCGTCCGAGCGGTCGCCGAGCGTGCTCGGGCGCTCGCCGCCGAGCAGGAGGCGCATCTGTTCGCCGGACGCGCCGAACGTTTCCTGGCCGAGGTCGTCGCCGCTGAGTGATGAGCGGACCGCCCGGCCCCCGAACGCGACCAGCGAGACCAACAGACCGGTCACGCCGATCCCGGCGAACGCCCAGGTCGCCGACGACCGATCGACGAGCAGGCCGGCGAGCGGGGTCCCGGCCGCGAGCCCGGCCGTCAATGCCCCGTGTTGCCAGCCCAGGGCCTCGCCGCGGACCGCGGCCGGGGCCCAGCGACTGACCCCGTCGACCGCCGCCGTGATCGTCGGCGCATAGAGTGCGCCGGCCGGGAGGATCAGCAGGATGAGCAACCACCAATGGTCGCCACCCAGGCCCAAGGGGATCGTCACCGCCGCCATCGGGACGAAGAGCAGCAACGGCATCCACCTCCGGCGAGCCAGGCCGTAGACGAAGCCGCCGAGCATGGAGTAGACCGACCAGGCGCTGAGGACGACGCCGGTCCAGGCCGCGTCGTCGGAGGCGTTCAGCGCGGCCACCACCGCGACGCTCGTGCCGTTCACGACCAGGCCGGCCGCGGCGGTCACGGCCAGTATCGCGACCAGGCTCGGCCCCAGCCACCGACGCCGTGGGACGCGCGCGGCCCGGTCGGCCGGGAGATCCTCGCCTTCGGCTCGGACCGGGGGATTCAACCGCAGGAGGCCGAGCCCGGCCGCGAGGATGCCGGTACCCACGGCGCACATCCCGGTCCGCGTGCCCGCCGTCGTACAGACGAGGACGCCGAGGCTGGGACCGGCGATGAAGCTCAGCTCGGTGGCGATCGAGTCCAACGCGAAGGCGGAGACGCGATGCGACGCGGGTACGAGCGCGGCGATCGCCTGACGGGTCACGACGACCACGGGCAAGGCCAGGAAACCGGCGATCAGCGAGGCCACCAGCAATGCTGGATACGGCGCGAAGGCGGCCCCGAACCAGAACGAGACCTCGGCGGCGGTGGTGAGTACCACCACCGGCCTCAGCCCTCGACGGTCGATGATGCGACCCAGCACCGGTCCGGACGCCGCCCCGCCGATGGTGAAGGCCGCGCCGACGGCACCGGCCGCGAAATAGCCTCGACCGAGGCCGTTCACCACGTGCAGGGTCAGCGTCACCGCGCCGGCCGCGATCGGCACACGGGCCAGCACGGCGACCGTGAGCAGCGGCTTGGTCCCGCGGAGAGCGAGCGTCTCCCGATAGGCACTGAGCATCACGACCATGAGTAACACCGGAGAAGAGCCGGCGCCACCGTCGGGCTGGTGAGTCCGCAGCCGGACGAACGAGCCCGGAGGAGTGGCCACTGGCCGGGCCCCGGAACGAGCCCGTCCCACCTGGATCAGCCGGTGCACAGGGCAGTGGCCAGTCGACCGGCTTGGCTGACCGGACTGGTCTCTCCCACCTCACTCCGGCGATGGAGGCTCGGCTCGGTCGCAGCGGTGCACCGGACACGGGAACGGAGTTCTGACCATGCCGATCGCAACGATCAATCCGGCTACCGGAGAGACCGTGGAGCAGTTCGCCCCGTACGACAGCGCGGAGATCGAACGCCGGATCTCCGAAGCCGCGGATGCCGCCGCGACGCTTCGAACGACGACGTTCGGGCAGCGTGCGGCGTGGATGAACGCGGCCGCCGATTCGATCGAGGCCGACCGCGACCACCTCGCGCGGAGTCTGACTCTGGAAATGGGCAAGCCCATCGGTCAGGCCCGTAGCGAGGTCGACAAATGCGCTCACGCCATGCGCTTCTACGCCCGCGAGGCCGAGGTGTTCCTCGCCGGCGAGCTGCTGGACGACCCCGGCTCGGTCGGCGCCACCACGGCCTGGACGATCTGGCAGCCCCTCGGTGTGGTCCTCGCCGTCATGCCGTGGAACCTGCCCCTGTGGCAGGTGATGCGGTTCGCCGCCCCCGCGCTCATGGCGAGCAACGCCGGGCTGCTCAAGCACGCGTCGAACGTTCCCCGGGCCGCGCTCTACCTGGACACTCTGTTCGAGCGGGGCGGGTTCCCGACGGGCTCCTTCCGGGCGCTGCTGGTCGGTTCGTCGGCGATTCCGGCGGTGATCGCCGACGAGCGGGTGAAGGCCGTGACGCTGACCGGTTCCGAACCCGCGGGTCGCTCGGTGGCGTCCACGGCGGGGCAGCAGATCAAGAAGACGGTGCTCGAGCTGGGCGGGTCCGATCCGTTCATCGTGATGCCGAGCGCGGATCTCGACGCCGCCTCGACCGTCGCGGTGCGAGCCCGGGTCCAGAACAACGGGCAGTCGTGCATCGCCGCCAAACGCTTCGTCGTGCATACGGACGTCTACGACGAGTTCGTCGGGCTGTTCGTCGAGAAGATGAACAAGCTGGTGGTCGGCGACCCGATGGACGAAGCGACCGACGTCGGACCACTGGCGACGGAGGCCGGCCGGCACGACATCGCGGCGCTGGTGGACGACGCGGTCGACAAGGGCGCCGAGGTCCTGGCCGGCGGTCGAGCCCTGCCCGGGCCGGGGTGGTTCTACCCACCGACCGTGCTGTCCGGCCTCACCGCCGACATGCGGATCGTCTCCGAGGAGGCGTTCGGCCCGGTCGCCGCGGTCTACCGGGTGGCCGACCGCGAGGAGGCGGTCCGGGTCGCCAATCAGACCTCGTTCGGTCTGAGCTCGGCCGTCTGGTCGGGCGACGCCGAGGAACAGGACTGGTTCGTCCACGCCATCGACGCCGGGGCGGTGTTCCTGAACGGCATGTCCGCGTCCCACGCGGAGCTGCCGTTCGGGGGAGTGAAGCACTCCGGCTACGGCCGGGAGCTGGCGAGCTCGGGGATCCGCGCCTTCTGCAATCTCAAAGCCGTCTGGAGGGCGTGAGCTCGGATGCCGATCGACCTGCCTTCGTCCGAGGTCCTCCGCGACACCGCCGGCGCGCTCGGCGTCGAACTCTCGAAGGCGGACGCGGAGGCCTACGGCGAGTTCGTCCGGGCCGACCTCGACGCCTACGCCTGGGTCGACGCGGCCTGGCCCCGGTACGCCCCGGTTCGTCCGGAGCGGGCCTGGACGGTACCGGACGACAACGCGTACGGAGCGTGGGTCGCCCGGGCCGACCTGCCCGGTGCCGACGAGGGCCCGCTCGCCGGGACGCGGATCGCGGTCAAGAACAACATCATGGTGGCGGGCCTTCCGTTCACCGACGGGTCGCCGATTCTGGCGGGGCATCTCGCCGACGATGACGCCACCGTCGTCCGTCGCGTGCTGGACGCCGGTGCCAGGATCGTCGGCGTCAG
Source organism: Cryptosporangium phraense (assembly GCF_006912135.1). Lineage (NCBI taxonomy): Bacteria > Bacillati > Actinomycetota > Actinomycetes > Cryptosporangiales > Cryptosporangiaceae > Cryptosporangium > Cryptosporangium phraense. Next base: position 463,260 of record NZ_VIRS01000003.1, read on the forward strand.
CGCCTGTGAGGATCTGTGCCTGTCCGGCGGCAGCCACACGGGGGCCTCCGGTCCGGTGCGCAACCCGTGGGACCGGACGCGGAGCACCGGCGGGTCGAGTTCCGGCAACGCCGCTCTTCTGGCCGCCGGTGAGGTCGATCTGGCGCTCGGCGGCGATGACGGCGGATCGTTACGCATACCGGCTTCGTGGTGCGGCGTCGTCGGACTCAAGCCCACGCACGGGCTGGTGCCCTGCACGGGATCGGCGGGGATCGACCCGCTCCACGACCACCTCGGACCGATGGGCGGCTCGGTGACCGGCGTGGCCCGGCTGCTCTCGGTGATCGCCGGCCCCGACGGTCTGGATCCGCGGCAGCGCGACGTGCCGCCGGTTCCCGACTACCTGACCGACCTCGACGTGGGCGCCGCGGACCTGCGGATCGGTCTGCTCAGCGAGGGTTTCGGGCAGGCCGGTGGCGAGGCGGCCGTCGACGATGCGGTGCGGTCCGCGATCAGCTCGATCGGCGCCGACGTCGTCGACATCTCGGTGCCCGAGCACCGCACCCTCGCGATCGCACTCTGGACGGTGATCGGCAGCACCGGCTCGGCCTGGACGATGCTGACGGGCAACGGCGTCGGCCCGAGCTACGGCGGCCGGTCGAGCCCGGCGCTGATCGAGGCGTTCGCCGAGGGGCGCCGCGAACGCCTCGGCCGGGTCGCGCCGAGCGCGCTCCGGACGCTGTTGACCGGGGCGTACACCTCCGGCCCGGCGGGCGCGGCACACTACGCCAAGGCCCAGAACCTGGTGCCGGTGCTGCGGGCGGCCTACGACCGCGCGCTGACCGACGTCGATCTGCTCTGCCTGCCCACCACCGGTATGCGGGCCCGGCCGCTGCCGCCTCCGGACGCCCCGATCGCCGAGAGCATCCGGGCCGGCATGGAGATGCTCGCGAACACCGCACCGTTCGACACGTCCGGCCACCCGGCGATCAGCGTCCCGGCCGGAGTCGTGGACGGGCTGCCGGTCGGCTTGATGCTGGTCGGCCGCCACTTCCGGGACGCGGTGGTGCTGCGGGCCGCCCGGGCGCTGGAAGTCGCCGCCGGCGGGTTCCCGCCGGCGCCTCGCTGATCGGCTTCGATCCGGTGCCGATCGAGACGGCCGACCCGCCGGGGGGCTTCCTCCGGCGTCAGCGGAGCGTCACGCGCCCTCTCCCGCACGGCACGTCCGGCGCGCGTCGGCCAGGCTCCGCCGGACGTGGGCCTCGCCGATGCGGTCGCCGCTGCTCCGGGCCGCGCGGAGGCAGACCGTCATGATCTCCTCCCAGTCGTCGACGCGGCCGCACGACCGCAGCGACGGCCCCAGCGCGAGCGCGAGTTGCCAGGGCGTGACCTGGGCCTCGGCCTCGGCTGCGAGGCGCACGGCCAGACGCAACACCTCGCGGTGAGCTTCCAGCCATCGCACCGCCTCGGCGTACGAGCGCGGTCTCTCCGCGATCACGCCGGGCGGCGGGCCGGCGCTGACGTCCGGAGCGGACGGCGGTGCCAGCAGCGCACCGACGAGATGGCAACTGTGCAGGTAATGCCGCAGAAGCCGGGTGACGGCGGCGTCGCGGCACGCGTCGGTCCCGGTGGCCAGGAGCAATTCCTCGCCGTAGGCCTTCGCCAGCACGTGGGCGGAGTAGAGGCCTCGGTCGCACTCGTCGATCAGTCCCGCGTCGACGAGCTCGGAAAGCAGCTGTCCGGTCACCGGCAGGGATCGGGCGCCGAGGCTCGCGCACGCGGCCACGGTGATCCCGGTGGCCGGCGTCGCGGAGAACAACCGGAACAGCCGCGCGGCCTCCGGGCTCAGCGACTGGTACGACCAGGCGAACGCGCTGCGCGGGTCGATGAGCCCGTCGCCGGTGGGGAACGCGCGCAGCGGGCCGGACCGCAACTCGGCGGCCACGGCCTCCAGCGAGAGCCGCGGCCGGGCGCTCAACCGGCCAGCCAGCGCCGCCAGCGCGAGGGGCAGACGTCCGCAGAGTTCGACGATCTCGTCGAGGGTCGCGGTATCCTTCGGCGCGTTCGTGCCCGCCCGATCCGGCGATCGATCGAGGCGACGCCGGATCAACTCCCGGGCCGACGTCCGATCCGGTAGGTCGACGTGCATCAGGTGGGCGCCGTCGAGCACGGCCAGGCCGATGAGCGGCGCCCGGCTGGTGACCAGCACCAGGCAGTGCGCCGAGCTGGGGATGAGGGGACGCACCTGCGCCGCGTCGGTGGCGTCGTTCAGCAGGACCAGGACCCGTTTCCCGGCGGTGAGGGTGCGGTACAGGCCGACCCTGGCGTCGAGTGCGGCCGGGATCTCCGGCTCCGGAACGCCGAGCGAGCAGAGCAGTCCGTGGAGCGCTCGGTCCGGGGAGAGGCGGTCGCCCCGAGCGGTGGGGTCCGTCAGATCGAGGTACAGCTGGCCGTCCGGAAACTCGTCGGCGACCTGGTGGGCGAAACGGGCGGCCAGCGCCGACTTGCCCACCCCGCCCGGGCCGGCCAGCGCGATCACCGTCCGTCCGGTGGCCAGCAGGTCGGAGAGTATCGTCAGCTCGGCCGACCGGCCCACGAACGTCGGCAGGTCCGGGGGGAGCTGGGCGACCGGCGGAATCGCGGCCGTCCGCCGGACGTCGAACGGAGCCGGGGGAGCGATCGGCGTCGCCGCAGCGGTCTGGTCGAGAACCCGTCGCTGCGCCTCCTGGAGCACCCGTCCGGGGTCGATGCCGAGATCTTCGGCGAGGCGCGTGCGGACCCCGCGGAACACCGAGAGGGCCTCGGCCTGCTGCCCGTCGGCCGCCAACGCGGTGACGAGGCCGGCTTGCACCGGCTCGTGCAGCGGCGCCATCCCGGCGGCCATCCGGAGGGACGACAGGACCCGGCCCGGTTGGCCCAGGGCGATCGCGAGCTCGGCCGCGGCGGCGCACGCGTCGTAGAACTCCCCGTCCAGTGCCGTGGCGATCGACGACGCGGCCGTGCCGCCGACCAGAGCGTCCGAGGTCGAACCGTGCCACAGCCGCAACGCATCGACGTACCGGTCGAGGGCGTCCGCCCGGTGGCCGGCGGCCCGGCTCACGTCGGCCGTGCGGATCAGAGCGCGGAAGGCGGTCAGGTCCAGCCGGCTCGCGCCGGCCGCCAACAGATAGCCGTTGCCCCGGCGGAGCAGGTAGGAGCCGGTTCCGCGCGGTGGTAGCGAGGGCTCCAGTAGCCGCCGGAGCGCACCGATGTACTTGTGGACCACGTTGAGCGCGCTGCTGGGAGCGTCGTCCTCCCAGATCAGATCGATCAGGTCGGCGGTGCTCACCAGCCGGCCCTCGCGGGCGAGGAGCAGGGCCAGCAGGTACGACTGCTGAGGCGGCCCGATCTCGAGCTCCGTGCCGTCCCGCCACAGCCGTAGCGACCCGAGGATCTGGAAACGCAGGCCGCGGTCGTTCGTCGGCCGGGCCGCGCCGCCGGCCCGCAGGGGGCTCACCGTTGCCGACACATTCGCCTCCCTTGAACGACGCTGGGTGCGGCAATACTCGTAGGCGTCCGGGCGCCGCGGGAATCGCTTGCCGCCGAGACCAGCCACCGTGAACACCTTCACTGGCCGGTGGTTGCGCGGCGACCGGTCGACTATCCGGGCCCGTTCAGTGCGACTGAAGTGACGACGTCAGTGCGGCAGCAGCGATCGTTCAGTGGAGTCGTCCAGATTGTTTCCATGGCGATCAGACCGAAGGCGGCCGAGACCGTGGACGTGCTGGTCGGGCGCACCGACGAATGCCGTGTCCTCGACGAGCTGGTCGACGCGGTCCGCGACGGACGGGGCCGCGCGACCGTGCTTCGCGGCGAGCCGGGGATCGGGAAGAGCGCTCTGCTCCACTACCTCGGGGAACGCGCCGACGACCTGCAGCTGCTCCGGGCAACGGGCACCGAGGCGGAGGCGGAGCTGCCGTTCGCCGGACTGCACCAGATGCTCGGGTCGATGGTGGCGCTCATCGACGATCTCCCGGTGCCGCAGCGGAATGCCCTCCGGGTCGCGTTCGGCGTGGAGCCCGGCGGCCCGCCGGATCGGTACGCGGTCGGGCTCGGTGTCCTCAACCTGCTCAACCGGCTCGCGGTCGAGCGACCGGTGCTCTGCCTCGTCGACGACGAGCAGTGGCTGGACCGGTCGACCGTCCTGGCCCTGTCGTTCGTGGCCCGGCGTTCGACGACGGCCGCGGTGGGCTTCGTGTTCGCGTCCCGGCGCGACGCTCTCGAACTCCAGGGACTGCCGACCCTCACCGTCCCGGCGCTGTCGGACCGCCATGCCCGCGTCCTGCTGGACTCGGTACTGGCCGGGCCACTCGATCCGAGCGTCCGCGACCAGATCGTCAGCGAGACCCGCGGTAACCCGCTGGCCCTGCTCGAACTTCCCCGCGGCGTCGGCCCCGCGGCGCTGGCCGGTGGCTTCCGGTTTCCCGGGGTGATGCCACTGCCCCAGGGGATCGAGCTCGGTTATCAGCGGAGCTTGGAGGCGCTCCCGGAGACGTCCCGGCAGTTCCTCCTGCTGGCGGCGACCGACCCGGTCGGTGACCCGACGACGCTCTGGTCGGCGGCGTCCCGTCTCGGCCTCGGGCCGGAGGCGGCGACGCCGGCGGTCGCCTCCGGGCTGGTCACGGTCGGTGCCCGGGTCGAGTTCAGCCACCCGCTGGCGCGTACCGCGGTCTACCGCTCGGCCGACCTCGTCGAGCGCCGGGTCGTCCACGAGGCGTTGGCGGCGGTCACCGATCCGGGCTCGGATCCGGACCGGCGCGCCTGGCACCGGGCCCACGCCGTCGCCGGACCGGACGACGAAGCGGCCGACGACCTCGAGCGTTCGGCCGATCGCGCGCGATCCCGCGGCGGTCTGGCCGCCGCGGCGGCCTTCCTGGAGCAGGCCGCGACCCTCACCACCGACACCGGCGATCGGATCCGCCGGCTGATCGCCGCGGCCGAGGCGATGCGTGACTCGGGTTCGCTCGACTCCGCGCTGGTCCTGCTGGAAACGGCGGGCCTCCGGTCACTCGCCGACGAGCACGCGGCCCGCATCATGCGGATCCGCGGGCTGATCATGCTCGAGCAGCACCGGCACGTCGAGGCGGTCGAGTTGTTGCTGGGCGCCGCGACCAGATTCGGCGAGCGCAACCCCGTCGAGGCCACCGAGACCATGCTCGAGGTGCTGCTGGCGGCGATCTGGGACGCCCAGCCGGCCGACCTGCCGTCCGACCGGGTCCTGGAGGCGGTGGCCGCCACCCTGCGGCGGAGCAGCGATCCGCCGACCCTCACCGAGCTGCTGCTCCACGGTCTCCACGTGCGGATCAACGAGGGCTTCGTGGCCGCCGCGCCCTTGCTCCGGCGCGGGGTGGACGCGCTGGTGGCGGCCGCGCCGTCGGATCGCTGGTCCGGTTTCGGCGCGTTCCGGCTGATGCTGATGCTGCCGGAGGAACTGTGCGACGAGGAGGCGTGGGGGGCCCTCGTCCTGCGGCAGGTGGCGGCGTGCCGGCGTGACGGTGCGCTCGGCGTGCTGCCGTCCGCGTTGAGCTTCGCGTCGTTCTACCGGATCTACGAGGGCGACTTCTTCGCCGCGGAGTCGATGATCGACGAGGCGAACGCGCGCGCGGTGATGACGCCCGGCCGGTCGAACCGTCACTCCGAGGTCATCGTCTCCGCCTGGCGCGGAGACGAGTTCGTCACCCGGAAGCTCACCGGCGAGATGCGTCGGTTGATCGCCGCCGGGCGAGGGGCCCACGGCCTCTGCGCCGACTACGCCGACGCGGTCCTGGCCAACGGACTCGGACAGTTCGACGTCGCGCTCGACGCGGCGAAGCGGGTCTTCGTGGCGGATCAGCTCCCACTCGGATCGGCGGTGGCGACCGAGCTCATGGATGCGGCCTCCCGGGCCGGTGCCCTCGAGGAGCTCCGCGCGGTCGGGAACTGGCTGGCCGAGCGGGTCGCGGTGCTGCCGAGCTCCTGGCTCACCGGCCTGCACGAGCGGAGCCTGGCTCTGCTCACCGACGACGACGCCGCCGAGAGCCACTACGTGGCGTCGATCGAAGCGCTCAGCCGGACGCGGGGCCGGCTCGAGGTCGCGCGTGCGCAGCTGCTGTTCGGGGAGTGGCTACGTCGCCGGGGCCGCCGGGGGGATGCCCGCCGGCATCTGCGGGAGGCGCACCGGGGGTTCGAGGCGCTCGGCGCCCAGGGATTCGCGCGCCGGGCCGCGCGTGAACTGCAGGCGACCGGCGACGCCACCGTCCGGATCACCGAGCGGCGACCCGCCGCGCTGACGGCGCAGGAGGCGCAGATCGCGGCGCTGGCCGGCGACGGGTTGACGAACCCGGAGATCGGCGCCCGGCTGTTCATCAGCCGCCGCACGGTGCAGTACCACCTGCGGAAGGTCTTCATGAAGCTCGGTATCACCTCGCGCGCGCAGCTCCCACAGGCTCTGCCCGGCCGCGGCGCCGGGGACGCCTCGGAACCGGGAGCCGCGTCCGCGTCGTAGCGGTTGGTCCCCGCCGGGAACGGCTGGCCAGTGGCGGATGCGGAGCCGGCCGGCCGCGCCGAATCCTGGTCGGGACCTGCCGACTATCTCTGGGGGACGATCATGCTCGACCGGCTGGGACGGGCGATGTTCCGCCACCGGTGGTGGGCCGTGGCCGCCGCGGTGGCCGTCATCGCGGTTGGTGGCGCCTGGGGCACACAGATCTTCGGAGCGGTGGTCACGGGCGGGTTCGACGACCCGTCCAGCGAGAGCTCCCGCGCGACCGCCAGGGCGGACGCCGAGCTCGGGCGGGACGACGCGGACGTGGTCGTCCTCTACCGCAGCCACACGGCGACGGTGGACGACCCGTCGTTCGCGTCGGCGGTGAACGGCACGCTGGCGAAGCTGCCCGGCGGTGCCGTGGTGCGGTCGGCCACCTACTGGAACACGCAGAGCCCGGCCCTGGTCGGCCTCGACCGGCGCGAGACCTATGTGGCCCTCACGCTGAGCGGCGACGATCAGGCCCGACGCATCGAGCGGCTGGATGAACTGCGCGACGACCTCGACGCTCCCGGCCTCGAGACGCGGATCGGCGGTACCACGGCGGTCAGCCGGGACATCAACGACCGGGTCGCGGCGGACATCGCCCGCGCGGAGACGCTGTCGATGCCGGTGCTGCTGGTCCTGCTCGTGATCATCTTCGGCAGCCTGGCGGCGGCGAGTCTGCCGTTGGCGGTGGGTGGTCTGGCGATTCTGGGGGCGTTCACCGCGCTGCGTGGTCTGAGTTACGTGACCGACGTTTCGGTGTTCTCGGTGAACGTGGTCACGATCCTCGGGCTGGGTCTGGCGATCGACTACGGGTTGTTCATGGTCGGGCGGTTCCGTGAGGAGCTGTCCGGTGGTCTGTCCACGGAAGACGCCGTGGCTCGGACGATGGCCACGGCGGGCCGGACGGTTGCCTTCTCCGGCGTGACCGTGGCGCTCTCGCTCTCCGGACTGCTGCTCTTTCCTCTGACGTTCCTCCGGTCGATGGGGTTCGGCGGCCTGGCGGCCGTGCTGATCGCGGTGGCGTCGGCGTTGACCGTGTTGCCGGCGTTGCTGAGCATCCTCGGCCCGCGGATCGACGCGTTCCCGGTCCGTCGCACGAGGACGTCGGCGACCGGGCACGGGTTCTGGTACCGCCTGGCGCACAGCATCATGCGTCGTCCGGTGGTGTATGCGGTCGGTGTGCTGGCGGTGTTGTTGCTGGCCGGGGCGCCGTTCCTGCGGGTGGAGTTCGGGGGGATCGATGCGCGGGCGTTGCCGTCGGGGACCGAGAGCCGGGTGGTGTCGGAGACCCTGGATCGGGATTTCGTGCGGAACGGTCAGTCGCCGATCAA